>CALFOY010000047.1 GCA_937919265.1 uncultured Capnocytophaga sp.
ATAACTCAAACTTTTTAATTTTTAGTTAGGAATCCATTTTTTTTCAAAATTAGGTTTGCGTTTTTCAAGGAAAGCATCTCTTCCTTCTTTGGCTTCATCAGTCATATAAGCCAATCGGGTAGCTTCTCCTGCAAATATTTGTTGCCCAACCATTCCATCATCTGTTAGATTCATAGCATATTTAGCCATTTTTATAGCTGTTGGAGATTTTTTCAAAATCTCTTGTGCCCACTCATATGCTGTGTTTTCCAATTCTTCGTGAGGGATAACGGCATTTACCATTCCCATTTCAAAGGCTTCTTGAGCAGAATAATTTCTTCCTAGAAAGAAAATTTCTCTAGCTTTTTTCTGTCCTACCATTTTTGCTAAATAAGCAGAGCCATAACCAGCATCAAAACTAGCTACGTCGGTATCCGTTTGTTTGAAAATAGCGTATTCTTTGCTAGCTAAAGTCATATCACACACAACGTGAAGGCTATGCCCTCCACCTACAGCCCATCCAGGTACAACGGCAATGACTACTTTTGGCATAAAACGGATAAGTCTCTGAGCTTCAAGAATATTTAGCCTTTGAGCCCCATCTTCACCAACATAGCCTTGTTTTCCTCGAACTCTTTGGTCTCCTCCGCTACAAAAAGACCAAATACCATCTTTAGGAGAAGGACCTTCGGCAGAAATAAGAACGCAACCAATAGAAGTGTCTTCTGTAACATCTCGTAGAGCATCAATTAGTTCTGAGGTAGTTTGAGGTCGGAAAGCATTTCTCACTTCTGGTCGATTGAATGCGATACGAGCAACACCATTGCATTTTTTGTAAGTAATATCAGTATATTCTTTTACTGATGTCCAATTAATTTTATTCATTTGTAATTATTTAGTTTCAGGAATATCTATAAACATTCGATTATACAGAGGAGAATGACTTTCGGAGTTATCAAGGTAATCAAAATTAACAGATTGTATAGCTTTTCTTGAAGTAATATTTGTTCTGAGTGTTTCCCCAGTTATTACTTCAATAGTTTTAGCTAAGAGAGGGTCTGAAAGTTCTCCTAAAACTCCCATATTACTATCGTCTTCTTCAAGTTGATAATCGGGACTAATTCCTGCTTGATAATCTCCAAAACCATTTGCATTAGCAGAGCGAATGACAATAGGTTGCATTGCCCAAGTATGATTTTTGTTAATATTTTCTTTATTCCCTGAAGGGCTATCATAAATTGTTATAGAAGCTAAATTTTTTCCAACAGTTTTGTCTCCTATTTGAACAATATTCATATAAGGTTTTAAGTTGTTGATAATCAATTCTGAAGCAGAAGCAGTTCTGTTAGATGTAATTACATATAATTTTTTATTTGCTCTTGCAAAGTTTAGTGTATAGATAGGACTTGTGTTTGTTCGTTCTGTAAAATACGAAAGTAAAGTATTCCCCCATAATTTCTCTAATTTTGGATTAACTTGCTGTTGAATAAATACATTTTTACTTGAAACTCCAGAAATCATACTTGCTAAACGAGTTGCTGAAGTAACATATCCTCCACTATTATAACGTAGGTCAAGTATTAACTCATCAATTCCTGCATTTTTAAACTCTAAGAAAACTTGGTTGAGCTCATCATCATAATTAGTAATAAAAGAATTATACATCAAATAACCAATTTTTTTCCCTTGACGTTGGATTATTTTATGAATAAAAATAGGGTTTTGGTGTATTTCTTGTTGTTTGATGGTAATATTTTTACTAAACTCTAATCCAGAAGATGTCATTCTATAGAAAGAAAAAGTAAGCTCTTGATTTTTTGAATAAATCAAATTTTGGTAGTTGAAAGGTGTAAGAAAAACATTGTCAATTTTCATAAAAATATCTCCTCGTTTTACGCCTTTTCTTTCAGCATCACTATTAGGAGTTACATAATTAACTATTCCTACTACTCTGTTGTTAGTTCTAATTAATTTTAGGTTGAAATTCAGCCCTGTACTGGCAGAAACTCCTTGAAATGAATTTTCTAAACTTTTATAATCATCTGTAATAAAGCTAAATCTATCACCATATATGTCATTGTTTTTATACAAAAGAGACTTAAATAAATCTTTTGGAGATAAAAATTGCTTTAAAAAATAAACATAATTAGCACTTGTTGCATTTGTATTATTAATAGAATATTCAAAACGGTCATCAGCTAAATTTTCAATATTAGCTTGCCATAAATAATAGGCATTCATTTTTTTCCAGATAAAATCTTTTACCTCATAATTTGTATCATTTTCTATGGCTCTTTTTTTTGCGTTTGATAATTCATCATCTTTTTTATCACAACTCCAAAAAATAAGAAAAGAAAAGAGAAATATAATTTTTTTCATTGCATTGTTAATTTAATTGGCAAAAATAATAATTTTTTTCATCGTGAGCTAATAAAATTTGACGAATTTATAATGATTAAAAATAAAATATTAAATATGTTTTTTAAGTATTTGAGAGATAGTGTTTTATGTTTTTTATAAAAATATTTTTCTCAAAAATCTTTTTAAAATCAAAAAAATGGAGTACTTTTGCAACGCAAAAATTTCATAGAGAATGAGTTTAGAAACACAAATTACTCAAGCATTGAAAGAGGCTATGAAAGCTAAAGATACTTTGGCGTTGGAGTCTTTACGAGCTATAAAAGCAGCTATTTTGTTAGCAAAAACAGAATCTGGTTCTGTTGAAAACTTGACAGAAGAAGATGAAATAAAACTTTTACAACGCTTGGTAAAACAACGTAAAGAAAGTGCAGAGTTGTACCAAAAACAAGGAAGAGAAGATTTAGCAACTCCAGAATTATCTCAAGCTGAAATAATAGCAAAATTTTTACCAGAACAATTAAGTGAGGAAAAAGTAGAAGAATTTATTAGAAATATAATAAGTAAAATAGGAGCTTCTGGAATAAAAGATATGGGGAAAGTAATGGGAGAGGCTACAAAAGAACTTGCGGGTAAGGCTGATGGAAAGCTTATAGCAAGTATTGTTAAAAAAGTTTTGTCATAAGTATATAATTTTAATGATTAAGGGTCGCGTAGTTCAACTGGATAGAATATCAGATTTCGGCTCTGAGGGTTAGGGGTTCGAATCCTCTCGCGATCACAAAGTTCTGTTTTTAAGGCTTTTTTATGTTTAAATGTTAAAAGCACTAAGTAAATAATTTATTATTTTGCTTAGTGCTTTTGTTTTAGTTTTTAACTAATGGAACAATAATATTTTTGGAATTTCCTGCTTTATCAAATACTTTTAATTCAAAAGTAAGTTCTTTTTCCGTAATGGGTTCTATATCAGTAGTGTCAAAAGTTAAAAGATGTTCTTTGGGTTCATATTCCATCAAAATCCATTTACCATTTATAGTCGCTGAATATTTATCTATACCACTTAAGTCGTCAGAAATTTTTACTTTTAGAGTTTTTATATTCGAAATATTATTTTTTGTAGAAGAAAAATTAACTAATGAAATAGTTGGAGGAGTAGTATCTTTTGCTAGAATAAAACTTCCCATAAATTTACTTCTCGTAGATAAAACATTTTCTTTCCGTTTTGTATTTAGAAAATATAATTTTTTTGTTTTCTCATTTATAGAGGCAATACATACGTTTTTTAACTCTTCTTCTGTATATTTTGTATTAGTTATTTCTAAACTAAAAGATTTATTCAAGGGTTCTGTTTTTGGATGTACTTGAATTGTATCTCCTTTTTGCTGAATATTTATGATAATATTGTCATAAAAAGTATTTTCTGGGAAGAAAATGTTAGTATTTTCGGTTTTATAATAGTTTTCTCGGTTAGCAATGAGTAATTTTCCTTCATTTTTAGTAAATTTTTCTGTAATATCTTCTTTTTTTCCTTCAACAGGAATAGTAACTCGGCTAATATTACCATTAAAGTCTTCTAAATCTATTTCAATAGTATATGAAAAACCGTCTTCTATGTCAATATAACCATTATTTTCGGCTAAAGTATATAAAGATAGTTTATTACTAGGTTTTTTATACATTAGTTGCACTCGAGAGTTCGTTTGGCTATATAAAGGATAGTCTATAAGTGTATTTATATAGCCATCTTCGGCAAAAATCATTTCATTGAATACAAAAGACAATCGTTCTGTACCATTAACAGATAATTTCGCTTTATAAATACCATAAATATTATTAGTTAAATCCATTTTATCAATAGATTGGACTCCAAAACCTATTGTTCCTTGTGCAAAAATTTTATCAGCAATGTAATTATTTCCTTCTTTTGTTAAAATTATCTGTTGAGGAGGCTGTTTTTTGTTAATAGAAGCGTTATCTGTTAATGAATAAGCAAATAATCGGTATACGGAAGGAGCAATTTTGTCTGCTACTTTATAACCAAAAAGGAAAGGATTAAGAGCATTTTGATTTTTAGAGTCTCGAAGTTCAAAATGTAAATGAGGAGCAGCGCTTCCGCCCGTATTTCCGCTTAATGCAATGATATCTCCTTTTTTTATGCTAAAATCAGAATCTTTTGGGAATAATTCTATTTCGTAAGATTTTTTTTCATATTGTTGTTTTTTAACATATTTTTCTATTTCGGGGGCAAATTTTTGCAAATGAGCATAAACACTTGTATATCCATTAGGATGGCTGATATACAGTACTTTACCATATCCAGTTGTACTGACTTTTATACGAGAAATAACACCATCTTCTATAGAATAAATATTAAGTCCTTGTTTGCCTTGTGTTTTTATGTCTAATCCGGCATGAAAATGGTTTGGACGTAATTCTCCAAAATTCCCAGCAAGTAAAATAGAAATGTCTACTGGCAATCCGAAATTTTGAGGATAATTTTGTCCTAGAACGGAAAAATTAAAATAAAAAATAAAAAAAATATAGATGAATTTTAATTTCATAATAGTAATAATTAAGTAGTTCGTTGTACAACTTCAAAGAGCCTGCCCATATCACATTTAATAGTTTTAGCTGGGAATTTTAAAATTAAGGCATAGTCGTGAGTAGCCATTAGTATAGAACGGCCAGAATCATTGATTTCACGAAGAACTTTCATAATTTCAACACTTGTTTCAGGGTCTAAGTTTCCTGTTGGTTCGTCAGCTAAAATGAGTTCTGGGTCATTCAATAGTGCTCTTGCTATAGCAACACGTTGTTGCTCTCCTCCTGATAGCTGATGAGGATATTTAAAAGATTTTGTTTGTACCTGTACTTTTGTTAAAACTCGGTCTATTCGTTCTTGAATTTGCTTTTTATCTTCCCAACCTGTTGCTTTTAGAACAAATTCTAGGTTTTCAAATACAGTTCTATCAGGTAAAAGTTTAAAATCTTGGAAAACAATACCTATTTTTCTTCTTAAATAAGGAATTTCACTTTCTTTTAAGGAAGAAAGATCAAAATCAACTACTTTTCCGCTACCTTTTTGTAAAGTAAGGTCTCCGTATAGAACTTTTAATAATGAACTTTTCCCACTTCCTGTTTTACCTATAAGATATACAAAATCTCCTTTTTCAATAGTTAAGTTTATATCGCTTAAAACCAAATTTTTTTTCTGGAATATAGAAACATCTTTAAGATCAACGATTGTTTTTGACATAATTATTATTTTTAATATTAATAAAAATAGAATATTTTGCAAAAGTAGTAAAAATATATAATATATATGTATTTCCTGTTTTTTTATTAAAATATGAAATGCAAAATACTGAAAATTAATAAAATAAAAAATCCTCCCTTTTTCAAGGAAGGAAATTTTAATAACCTTAAAAACTTATTATTATGAAAAATCTTATTATATTTATTATTTTTGAAATTTAGCATATTTACTTTTAAACTTATCAATACGACCTGCGGTATCAATTAGTTTAGATTTTCCTGTGTAGTAAGGGTGTGAAGTACGAGAAATCTCCAATTTTACAAGAGGATATTCTACGCCATTAACTTCAATGGTTTCTTTTGTTTCGATAGTTGACTTTGAGATGAAAATATCATCATTTGACATATCTTTAAAAGCTACTAATCTGTAAGATTCTGGGTGTATTCCTTTTTTCATTATTATGCTATTTTACCTTATCTATAATATTTTTCAGGGTGCAAAGTTAATTAATTTTTTTAAATCTGCAAAGAAAAAAACTAAAATATAATAGATTTTGTTTTTTTAGTATTATTTTAACTTATTGAATTCTTGTACAATTTCTATTTTTGTTGCAAAAGGTAGAACTTTTTCCCCAAATTGAATGAATAATAAATGTCTATATTTAGCCTCTAAAAGAGATTGAAAATGAAGAATGTTTTCTTTTTCTGATGTTTCATACTGTATACTATATGTTTGGCTATCATTATCTTCTGTGTCTATTTTTAATAATTTTGCCTTGTCGAAAAAACTTTCTTTTAAAATTTCTTCTATGTGTGAAAGAATCCAGTTCTTCCATTGATTGAAAACAGAATTTTCAATATGATAAGTAATATTATATATATAGTTCATTTGGTTTTATTTAACATTTAAAATAATAGGTTGTATGCTATCTTTATCTTTTTTTGTATCTATAAAATATCCCCAAACTGAATAAGGGTGTAATATTTCATAGCTGTAATATCGAAAAGTTTTTCCAAAATATGGAGCGGGAGTTGTAAAATTATATTTTTTAGGTAATCTTACTCCTTTAAATTGACGTCCTATAAAACGAATTGTAGTGCCATTTATTTCAAAATAATAGGGTAATTTTATATTATTTGAAGCAGGTTCTATATAAAAACTTTGTTTTTCTAAATAGGAATTATTATTTGGATTTTCTTGAAAATCAAACCATTGAGGACACTCACAAAGTCCAAAATAATAAGTGAGTTCTAAGGTGTCTAATTTTGAACTAAGCCCCCAAATAATTTCATTTTTTTTCGAAAAATCTGATTTTTTCTCAATTAAATTAATTTTATTAATAAAATCAATAGTATCTTTTAGGTCATATATGTAAATA
>CALFOY010000048.1 GCA_937919265.1 uncultured Capnocytophaga sp.
TAATTAAATAAAAATCTGTTAAAAAAATAATTTTGATTTCTCTAAAAATACGTATTTTTGCACTTTAAATGAAAACCGGTGAATAAAGAAATTCTTTTTAAAGCATTAGGACAAAGTAAAACAACAGAACAGCTTATAACACAACTCCTATCAGGAGATATATTTTCTGTTAGAGGCTTAATGGGGTCTTCTTTGTCATTTGTTTTGGCTCAGGCATATCTTTCTGTACGTAAGCCTTTGTTTTTTGTCTGTAATGATAAAGAAGAAGCTGCGTATTATTTAAATGATTTAGAAAATTTTCTTGGGCAAGAAAACGTTCTTTTTTTTCCGAGTAGTTATCGGAGACCTTATCAAGTAGAAGAAACGGATAACGCTAATGTTCTTCTACGAGCAGAGGTGTTGAGTAGATTGGCAGAACCTAACCCAAATTTGGTGATTGTAAGTTATGCCGAAGCTTTTTTTGAAAAAGTAATAACCCGTAAAGAGTTAGAAAAGAGTACTTTGAAGCTAAAAGTAGGAGAAACACTTTCTCTAGATACATTGAATGAAACGCTTTTTGAATATCATTTCAATAGGGTAGATTTTGTAACAGAACCAGGCGAATTTTCAGTTAGAGGAGGTATCGTAGATGTGTTTTCTTTTTCTAATGATATGCCTTACCGAATAGAGTTTTTTGGAGAACAAATAGATAGTATTCGTACCTTTGATGTAGAAAGTCAACTTTCGGTATTGCGTGTAAATCAGGTAGTTATTATTCCTAATGTGGAAAATAAATCTGTCGAAGAGAACCGACAAAGTTTTTTAGAATCATTACCAAAAAATACAACAATTTTTGTTAAAGATATAGAGCTTTTTGATGACAGAATTAACCGAATGTATGCCAAGGCTGAAGAGTCTTTCTCTCAATTTTCATCGGCTGTGAAACATTTACCCCCTCACGAATTATTTTGTCAAGGGAAAGAACTTTTGTCCCAATTTTCAGAATATCAGTTAATAAAAATTAATCCCCTTTCAGAGAAAAAAGCTCTAAACGAAATTGTATTTCAAACACGAGTACAACCTTCATTCAATAAGCGTTTTGAGTTGCTTATCAGTCATTTACAAGAAAAATATAATGAAGGTTATACTAATTATATTGTCTGTGTAAGTGAGCAACAAGCAAAGCGATTTTCAGATATTTTTGCAGAACTACATCAGGATGTACCTTGCCAAATGTTGGTTTTACCCTTAGCTTTAGGCTTTTCTGACATAGAAACAAAAATTAATTGTTATACAGACCATCAAATACTAGAACGTTATCATAAATTTAACATTCGTAATGGTTATGCTAAAAAGCAATCTATAACACTGAAAGAACTTAATCAACTTGAAATAGGAGATTATGTAACGCATATTGACCACGGGATAGGTAAATTTGCAGGATTACAAAAAATAGATATTGAAGGTAAAAAACAAGAAGCTATAAAACTAATTTATGGAGATAGAGACGTACTTTACGTAAGCATTCATTCATTACATAAAATAACAAAATATAACGGGAAAGATGGCAAGGCTCCAAAAGTATATAAACTTGGTAGCAACGCTTGGAAGGCTTTAAAACAAAAAACAAAAGCTAGAGTAAAAGAAATAGCTTTTAATCTTATTAATCTTTATGCAAAACGAAAAGAAGCTCTCGGATATGCTTTTGCACCAGACTCTTTTTTACAAAAAGAATTGGAAGCCTCATTCCTTTATGAAGATACGCCAGACCAAAGTAAAGCGACCATTGAAGTAAAAATGGATATGGAAAGCGAAAGACCAATGGATAGGCTTGTATGTGGAGATGTAGGCTTTGGTAAGACCGAAGTTGCTATTCGGGCAGCGTTTAAAGCTGTAGATAATAGCAAACAAGTAGCGGTACTTGTGCCTACAACTATTTTAGCTTTTCAACATTATAAAACTTTTTCTGAACGGATGAAAGAGCTACCCGTTCGAATAGAGTACTTAAATCGATTTGTACCTCCTAAAAAGAAAAAAGAAATTCTCTTCGGGGTAGAAAACGGAACTGTAGATATTCTTATAGGAACGCATCAAATTGTAAATGAGTCTGTTAAATATAAAGAATTAGGACTTTTGATTATTGATGAAGAACAGAAGTTTGGCGTAGGTGTGAAAGATAAATTAAAATCTCTTAAAGAAAACCTTGATGTATTGACTCTTACAGCAACGCCTATCCCTCGTACTTTACAGTTCAGCCTTATGGCAGCCCGAGATTTGTCTGTTATTACTACTCCGCCACCCAATCGTTATCCGATAGAGAGTCAAGTAGTTATGTTTAATGAAGAAGTAATTCGAGATGCTGTTTCTTATGAAATTCAGCGTGGAGGTCAAGTATTTTTTATTCATAATCGAGTGGAAAATATAAAAGAAATAGCAGGAATGATACAAAGACTTGTGCCTGATGCTAAAATAGGAGTAGGGCACGGACAGATGGATGGAAAACAACTTGAAGAAGTAATGCTTTCTTTTATGAATGGAGATTTTGACGTTCTTGTGGCTACAACAATTATTGAAAGTGGTCTTGATGTGCCCAATGCAAATACTATTTTTATTCATAATGCTCAAAATTTTGGGCTTTCAGACCTTCATCAAATGCGAGGACGTGTAGGAAGAAGTAATAAAAAGGCTTTTTGTTATTTCATAACACCTCCTTTTTCAACAATGAGTGAAGATGCTCGAAAAAGAATAGAAGCAATAGCTCAATTTACAGACCTCGGAAGTGGGTTTAATATCGCTATGAAAGACCTCGAAATACGTGGCGCAGGAGATTTACTCGGTGGAGAACAAAGCGGTTTTATTAATGATATTGGTTTTGAAACATATCAAAAAATTCTTCAAGAAGCTATCTTAGAACTAAAAGATAATGAATTTGCAGAATTATATAAGGAAGAAGAAAAAGAAAAAACATACCTTTCAGATACTCAGTTGGATAGCGATTTTGAATTACTTTTCCCTGACAATTATATAAACAATATTGCTGAACGACTCAATTTATATAATGAATTGAGTAATTTAACCAAAGAAGAACAATTACAACGTTATGAACTAAACCTAATTGACCGTTTTGGAGAACTTCCTCAACAAGCCAAAGATTTGCTTAATTCAGTTCGTATAAAATGGATTGCAACCAAAATGGGAATGGAAAGAATTATACTCAAAACAGGTAAATTGACAGGATATTTCATATCAGACCAACAAAGTAAATTCTATCAAAGTAATGCATTTCAAAAAGTTTTACAATTTGTACAAATAAATGCAGATAAATGCAAACTTACAGAAAAAGAAACTCGAAATGGCTTACGCTTAGTCCTTACAATGGACAAAATAACAAGTATCGACAAAGCGCTTCGTATTTTACAATGGATTAATGAAAACTAAAAATTATGACACATTCAGAAGAAAATTATTTAAAAGTGATTTATCATCTTTCTTGTTCAGATTTTGACAAGGAAGTCTCTACCAATGTTATTGCTGAGGCGTTACAAACAAAAGCCTCTTCGGTTACAGATATGCTAAAAAAAATGGCAGAAAAAGGCTGGATAGAGTACAGAAAATATCAAGGAGCTTCTCTTTCTGAAGAAGGTAAAAAAATAGCCTTGAATGTTATTAGAAAACATCGTCTTTGGGAAGTTTTTTTGGTTGAAAAACTCAATTTCTCTTGGGACGAAATTCACGAAGTTGCCGAACAGTTAGAACATATAGAGTCAGATAAGCTTATAGAAGAATTAGATAAATTTCTTCAATACCCAGATACAGACCCCCACGGAGACCCTATTCCTGACAAAGATGGTAATATGCCTGTGCAACAGCAAATTTTATTAAGTGAACTCTCTGAAAACCAAAAAGGATTATGTATTGGAGTGAAAAATACAACCAAAGATTTTTTACAATATTTAGATAAAATCCAGATTTCTATTGGAGATAATATTCAGGTAATCAGTATTCAACCCTTTGATAATTCTTACCAAATTATGGTAGGGAAAGAAGAAAAAAGCATTTCTTCCTTGATAGCTAAAAATATATATGTTAAAAAAATATAAATAATTCCAAATGTTTTTTTTTTTGAGGAAAAAACATTTATTTTTGTGCCTTATTTTTATGAATTTTAGACTATGAAAAATAAAATAATACCAATTTTATTATTTTCTATATCATTAGCCTCTTGTGATTGGTTTTCTTTTAGTAAGTATAAATTTGATAATCAAGAAATTATACTTAATGATTGTTCTAATGAACAAGATGAAAATTCTGATTGTGCTGAGGTTTCTATCAACTATTTGAACTGCAAAAAACCAAGTGAGTTTGCGCAGAAGTTTAATGATACTATCCAGAAACGAATTATTTACCTCTTAATAGGAGAAGTGTCTGAAAAAATGACAATCCAAGAAGCTTCAGAACAATTTATGAATTCTTATAAGTCTGATAATGAGCGTTATGGACCGGTTCCGCCTTATCAAATACAAGTGGCAGACTCTATCTTTTTTCAAAATGATAAAATAATCACTTTAGCTTCCTATGCTTATGAATATTCTGGCGGTGTACACGGGATAGGCAATACCACATTTTTTAATTTTAAACCATCAGGCGAATGTTATACCAATGATGAGCTTTTTATTGATAGAGAAAAAATTACTCAAATAGCTGAAAAATATTTTAGAGAACAAATACAAATCAAAGAAGGACAGTCATACAGTGATAATGGTTTTTGGTTTGATGATGATGAATTTGAACTTTCTCAAAATATAGGTTTTAAGGGAGATGATATGATTTTGTATTACAATCCGTACGAAATAGCTCCTTATTCTTTGGGTTCTTTTGAGATACATATTCCTATTAAAGAAGTAAAAGAGTGGATAAATATTCTATAAATATAGAAGAAAGAAATCTTATTTATTTTCAATAAAAGATAAAAATATCCAATTGTCTTAACTTAATTATTCTCTTGAATATTAAATGATTACCTAAAAAATTTTATGAGAAAAATTTTTTATCTTAGTAGTTGTGATACTTGCCAACGCATACTTAATGAGCTAAAAGTACTTGATGATTTTTTACTTCAAGATGTTAAAAATGAACCTATTACTGAGCAACAATTAGATGAGCTTAAAGAAATAGTAGGTAGATATGAGCTTCTTTTTAATAAACGAGCTAAACTCTATCGTGAGCGAGAACTACACAAACAATCCTTAACCGAAGAAAATTATAAAAAACTAATATTGGAGCATTATACTTTTCTAAAACGACCTATTTTGGTAATAGACCAACGTATAATATCTGGCAATGCAACAAAAATAATAAAAGAAGTTCGTAAATTTTTATAAAAACAAATGAGGAGTGCACAATTAAATATTCCAATGACAAACCTTCCAAGAGTGGTTATTGTAGGAGCAGGGTTTGCAGGGATTAATTTAGCCAAAGGCTTGGATTCTTCTAAAATGCAAGTCATTTTACTGAATAAAACTAACTATCATTCATTTCAACCTCTTCTTTATCAGGTAGCTACGGCTGGTTTAGAGCCCGATTCTATAGCGCATTCTGTAAGGTCTATTTTTAAGAAAGAAAATCATTTTTATTTTCGTATAGCTGATGTCCAAAAGATAGATGCTACGCAAAATATGCTTATAACTGATTTAGGTTCTATTTCTTATGATCATTTGGTAATTGCTACAGGTTCAGAGACTAACTACTATGGCAATGCTAATATTCAGAAGTATTCAATGGCAATGAAAACAGTGCCAGAAGCTATCAATATGCGAAGCCTTATTATTCAAAATTTAGAGGCGGCTTTACTTACCAATGATTTGGAAGAAAGAAATAGCTTGATGAATTTTGTCATTGTAGGAGGAGGTCCTACAGGGGTAGAGTTGGCAGGAGCTTTTGCTGAGCTTAAACGCCACGTATTGCCTACTGATTATCCTGACCTTGATATTCGTAGAATGAATGTGCATCTTATCCAAGCTATGCCCAGCCTTCTTGTTGGAATGTCTGAAAAGTCAGGAGAAAAAGCAAAAAAGTATCTTGAAAAAATGGGAGTTACCATTTGGTTTGATACCATAGTAAGTGATTATGATGGAGTAAATGTAAAAACTAATAAACAGAATTTTCAAACTCGTACTCTTATTTGGACAGCAGGTGTAAAAGGAGCAATTATTGAAGGATTGCCACAAGAAAGCCAAGCAGGAGGGCGTTTTCTTGTTAATGAGTATAGTGAAGTAAAAGGTTTTACTAATATTTATGCTATTGGAGACATTGCTTGTATGGTTAGCGAAAAATATCCCAAAGGGCACCCTATGGTAGCGCAGCCTGCAATTCAACAAGGAAGATTATTAGCTAAAAATATTACACGAAAGTTAAAAAATAAATCTCTTAAGCCTTTTGTATATTGGGATAAAGGCTCAATGGCAACTGTAGGGCGAAATAAAGCTGTTGTTGATTTAGGTAAAATGAGGTTTTCAGGTTGGTTTGCTTGGTTACTTTGGATGTTTATTCATTTAGCTTTTTTGGTAGGGTTCCGTAATAAAATAGTGGCTTTGGTCAATTGGATTATTCAGTATTTTCAGTATAATAAAGGAGTAAGGCTTATTATCCGTCCGTATAAGTCTGAATATGAGAAAGAACAAGAGCAAAATAATTAAATTAAATAAAACGATATTCTTTTAGAATATCGTTTTATTTTTATTTTGTAAAATCAACAAAATCGCCTGA
>CALFOY010000049.1 GCA_937919265.1 uncultured Capnocytophaga sp.
CCTCTTCGTCGGCAGCGTCAGATGTGTATAAGAGACAGTATATATATTGAAAGTAACTTTTTTTGCTACTGCAGAATACAAATACGACTCTATTTTGTTAAAATAATTATAAAGAATGAAGCCTGTTTATAAAGTAACTGTAATTGTACCAATATACAAAGCAGAAAAATTTATAGAACGATGTATTGTATCATTATTAAATCAAGATCTAAATAATATTGAATATATTTTTATAGATGATGCATCACCTGATAATTCTATAGATATTTTGAATAGTATAATAGAAATAAGTAATAGAAAAAAAGATATTGTAATTCTAAGAAATGAAAAGAATATGGGAGTTGCAAAAACAAGAAGAAAGGGAATGCTTCTTGCTAATGGAGAATATGTAATCCAAGTGGATGCAGATGATTGGATAGAAAATAATATGTTAAGTTGTCTTTATAATAAAGCAAAAGAAGAGCAATCGGATATTGCTGTATGTAATTATTATGTTAGCTATTTAAAAAAAGAAGCTTTTGTAAAAGAAGAATATAAGAAACATATTGATTCTAATATCAAAAATATGTTACTTGGTTATCTCCATCCTAGTTTTTGTATAACCTTAATAAGAAGAGATTTTTATATAAAGAATAATCTAATACCAACAGGTGAATTTAATATGGGAGAAGATATAGATATTATTCTTCAGATGTTTTCATTAACTGATAAAATATCTTATATTCCGAAAGGTCTTTACCATTATATACAATACAACTCTTTTTCTTTAACAAAATCTTTAGGCGAAAAAGCTATAAATGATGCTATTATCTTTATTCCTAAGATAGTAGATTTTATTACTAATTTAAAACAGGATTATACTAAAGAACTTCGTTCAATGATGGTTTTCTATAAAAAGGTATTCATTTTAGACAAAAAATACACATATCTATTTTATGAAATATATCCTGAAGCTAATAAGTTTAAATATATTTTTATGTATAATTTTGGGATAGCACAGAAAATTACAATGTGCTTTATGCTAATAAGACTTTCTTTTATTAGTAGACTACTTATTAGAACACATATTTGGATAAGAAAAAATTTTAAATCTATAAAAAATTAAATATGAAACAAAATTTAGTGTCTATCATTACCCCAATGTATAATGCAGAAAAATATGTTGCACAAACTATTGAGTCTGTACTTGCTCAAACATATAGCGATTGGGAAATGATTATTGTAAATGATGGCTCAAAAGATAATTGTGCTGAGATTGTAAAAGAATATACTCAAAAGGACAAACGAATAAAACTAATAAATCAACCTAATGCAGGTTCTGCCTCAGCAAGAAATAATGCTCTTAGAAGTGCTGAGGGGCAATATATTTGCTTTCTTGATACAGATGATTTATGGGATAGTAATTTTTTAGAGAAGCAACTTAATTTTTTAAAAGAGAAAAATGCTGCTTTAGTATTTTCTTCTTATAGACGAATAGACGAAAAGGGAGAAAAGAAACTAGACCCTTTTATTGTACCCAAAACAGTAACTTATACAGATTTGTTAAAAACATGTTCTATCTCATGTCTCACAGCTCTATATGACAAAACACAAGTAGGAGAACAATATTTTAAAGAAGAACTTAAGAGCCTAAGAGATGATTTTGTTTTTTGGCTACAAGCTCTTAAAAAAATAAAATTTGCTTATGGAAATACAGAAGTTTTAGCTTCTTATCGTGTTTTCGCAAGCAGTACTACTGGAAATAAAAAGAAAGTAATAAAACCTCAGTTCATGGTTTATTACAAAGTTGAAAAATTAGGTTTAATAAAAAGTTTATACTATTTAAGCTGTTGGGCTATAAATGGTATCTTAAAATATAGAAAATAATATGGATTTAATTATAGGTGCCGGTGTATCTGGTATTTCATATGCTACATTTACCAATAATGATTATTGTATAGTAGAAGCTACCAATGAGATTGGTGGATATTGTAAAACTATAAAAAGAGGAGAGTTTGTTTGGGACTATTCTGGTCATTTTTTCCATTTTAGGGATGAAAAATTAAAGGAATTAATATGTAAGTACATAGATCCTAAAACACTTAAAAAGGTAAAGAAAAATACAAAAATTCTATATAAAGGTAAATATGTTGATTTTCCTTTTCAAAAAAATATACATCAGCTTGAAAAAGAGGAATTTATAGATTGTTTATATGACTTATTCAAAGCAGATGAATATGGGGATATAAAGTCTTTCAAAGACATGGTATATGCCAAATTAGGCAGAAGTATTGCTGAAAAATTTCTCATTCCATACAATGAGAAACTTTATGCTTGTGATTTAAATAGCTTAGATGCCGATGCTATGGGAAGATTTTTCCCAAAGGCTAATAAGGAAGAAATTATTTTGAACTTCAAAGAACAAGCAAATACATCTTATAATGAGTACTTTGTATATCCTACAGGAGGAGCTATTGAATATATTAATTCACTTTATAAGAATGTTGATGATACTAAAGTCTTCCTGAATGAAAAAGTGATAAAGATAGATACTCATAACAAAATTGCTTACACAAACAAACGAGAAATAAAATATGATAATCTAATTTCTACTATACCTTTTCCTTTATTATTAGAACTTTGTGATATTTCTTATACTAAGGAACATTTTACTTGGAACAAAGTATTAGTTTTCAATTTAGGTTTCAATAAAAAAGGAACTGATACAGAAAGTAGTTGGGTATACATTCCTGATAAAGATATTTGTTTCTATCGTATGGGATACTATGATAATATCTTAGGAACTCCAAAGATGTCTCTGTATATAGAAATGGGATTTCCAAACGACTTTACCATAGAAAATGAACAAAAATATTTGCTAAAAGTTCTTGATGATTTAAAAAAAATAGGTGTAGTAAAAGATGAAGAACTAATTGATTACCACTCTGTTGTTATGGATCCTGCTTATGTACATATTAATCAAAAAGGAATACAAAGTGTTGAAAAGTATAAAAAGCAGTTAGCTCAAGATAATATTTATTCTATTGGACGTTATGGAAGTTGGACTTACTGTTCTATTGAAGATAATATTATAGAAGCAAAAGATCTAGCTAAAAAAATATAATGAAATATTAGACAATATTTATTGTAACAATGTTAATTTATGAACACGTATCTAAGTCTCAAATTAAAAATCTTATCATTTATTTGTATGGTATTTGTCGTTTTTAGACATGCTCTTATTATAATAGATGATAAGATACCATATCCATTTTTACAATCTTTTACTACAAGTGGATTTACTTTCATTGCTGTTCCCTTATTTTTTATAATATCGGGTTATCTATATTTTTTAAGTTATAAGAATACTATAGAAGATTACTTTTCCAAAACAAAAAAAAGAATCAAAACATTACTTATACCTTATCTTATTGTCTCTTCTATCTATCTTTTACTTATCATTATTCCTTTTACTCAAAAATATCAGTCTTCTTCTCTATATTTAAAAGACAAACCTTTTTTAGAGAAGTTTTTAGAGACTTTTATATTTAATCCTCCCGGTCAATTATGGTTTTTAAAGGATTTATTCGTACTAATATTAGTTACACCCATTATCTATTGGTTGATAAAATATTTAAAATTCTATTTTATATTGATATTAGTATTACTATGGTTTCCTATTATTCCTTTTAAATTTTATATCTTTCAAAATGAAGCACTTCTATTTTTTTCATTAGGAGCTTATTTAACTACTATACAAGATTTTCTATTACAGAAGAGAAAAGGGTACTTTTATTATCTTACTACTTTTATTTGGCTATCAATTCTTACTATCATATCACTCCCTTATATAATTTCAGATAGTATTTTATATGATGTATTATTGAAAGTCAGTATTATTTGGGGGATTATATCTGTGTGGGGATTATATGATATTTGTATGAAAGATAGAAAAACTCCTAATGAATTCCTTTTAAATATCTCTCAATATTCATTCTTTATATACCTTACACATGCTCCTATAATACTAAATTCCTTTAAAAAAACATCTATTATTTTCATTAAGAAAAGTGATAGTTTGTTACCATTTCTTTATTTTTTTAATGTTTTTATAACAATTATACTATGTATTATCATCGCTAAGATATTACAAAAATATACTCCAAAATTATATAATTTTGTAACAGGAGGAAGATAAGTGAAATTGTATTCCAAAAACTAAAATAATTTTCGTACCTTTGTAAAAACAAATCACTAATGACAAAAAAAGCACTTATCACAGGAATTACAGGACAGGATGGCGCTTATCTTGCGGAATATCTTCTCAAGAAAGGCTATGAAGTACATGGCATGAAACGTCGTTCGTCCTTATTTAACACGGATCGCATTGATCACCTTTACCAAGATCCTCATTTGGAGAATAGAAACCTTATTCTTCACTATGGTGACTTGACTGATAGTATGAACATCACTCGCCTTATCCAAGAGGTACAGCCTGATGAGATATATAATCTTGCAGCAATGAGCCACGTACATGTGAGTTTTCAAACTCCTGAATATGTGGGTAATGCCGACGGATTAGGCACGCTTCGTATTCTTGAAGCTGTACGTCTATTAGGGCTTACAGAGAAAACGCGTATTTATCAGGCTTCTACTTCAGAGCTTTATGGATTGGTACAAGAAGTCCCTCAAAGTGAGAAAACTCCTTTCTATCCTCGTTCACCTTATGCTGTAGCTAAGCTCTATGCTTATTGGATTACAGTGAATTATCGTGAAGCTTATAAAATGCATGCTTCTAATGGTATCCTCTTCAACCACGAATCACCTATACGTGGCGAGACTTTCGTAACTAGAAAAGTAACTAGAGCACTCAGTAGAGTAGCTTTGGGGATGCAGGATAAATTTTATATGGGGAATCTTAGTTCGCAACGCGACTGGGGACATGCTAAAGACTATATCAAGGCGATGTATCTCATTCTTCAGCAAGATGCACCTTCGGACTATGTAATTGCTACTGGTATCACTACTGCTATTCGTGATTTTATTGCCTTGGCAGGAAAAGAAATAGGTCTTACTATAGAGTTCAAGGGAGAAGGAACAGAAGAAAAAGGATATATTACAGCTGTTGATAAAGCTATCTTCACTGAAAAAGTAGGAGAAAAATACCTTGCTAACATAGAGGCGAAGATTGCTAACAAAGCTGAAGTAGTATTAGTAGACCCACAATACTTCCGTCCTACTGAAGTAGATTTACTTATAGGTAATCCTACCAAATCACAAACAGTTTTAGGGTGGAAACCTGAATATGATCTTAAAGGACTTATAGAAGATATGATGCGCTCTGATATTAAGTTATTTAAGCGAGATGCTTACCTTAAAGAAGGAGGCTTTACGATTATGAATTATTTTGAATAAAAATAAAAGCTAAAATAAAAGTATAACAAAATTAGTTATACTTTTATTGTTTTTTTATATTTTGTATTTAAATTTTATATCTATGATAAAAAACATCCATTTTTCAGCTATTTTTTTTATATTTTCCTGTTTTATTAGCCTTACTGCACAAGAAATAAAACCTATTTTAAACACAAAAAGCCTTCGGGAAGACACTTCAACTGCAGATTTTGATGGTCCTTATATCTTTTATTCTGAAGATAAAGCAAGTATAAAACAAATTATCAAAAAAAATAATGAACCTTTTGTCCTTTCTGAGACTTCTACTAAGGGTATCGGAGGGAGAAAACTCAAATCGTATATAGATAGTGATAATTATTTCTCTTTTAGAGTAAAAAAAGAACTCACTAACGAGCCTTCACAGTATTCAATGCCAGAAAAACTCATTGCTATCTCCGATATTGAAGGAAGATACAATGAATTTAAACAATTCCTTATCAATAATAAGGTAATGAATAAGCGTTACAAATGGACATTTGGTAAAGGACATTTGGTATTGTTGGGAGATTTCTTCGATAGGGGTTTGCTTGTTACTCAAACATTATGGCTTATTTATCATCTTGAAACGCAAGCTGAAAAAGCAGGAGGTAAGGTGCATTTTATCTTAGGAAATCACGATTTGATGAATATGAACAATGATTTTCGCTATGTTCGAAAAAAATATTTCCTAAATGCAACTCTTATGGGTACTGATTATCTTCATTTTTATAAGCCTGACACAGAGCTTGGTAGATGGCTTGCTACTAAAAATATAGTTGAGAAGATAGGAGAGTATGTTTTCGTACACGCAGGCATATCTAAAGAAGTGGCGGACTTAGGTTTATCAATTGAGGATATTAACAAAAATGCTCGTAACTACTATTTCGATAATAAAAAAGCCCAACAGATGAATGATGGACTTAATAGTGTTATCTACAAATTTGGCATTAGCCCTATGTGGTATCGTGGTTTTGGTAAACAAACTATAGATAAAGAAGAGTTTAACTATATTCTTAATCGTTTTCAAGCAGGTAAATTTGTTATAGGTCATACACTTCATAATGAGGTTACTTACTTATATGATAAAAAAGTAATTGACCTTGATGTGGAACACGCTCAAGGAGTAACACAAGGGTTATTCATTGAAAATGGGGTAGAGTACAAAGTAGATATTAATGGGAAAAAATCTGAGATACAAAGCAACGTAAAAGCGGGACACTAATTATTTTTACTTAAATGATGAACAAAAATTCAAAAATATACATTGCAGGGCATCGCGGATTGGTAGGCTCTGCTATTTGGAAAAATCTGCAACAAAAGGGGTACTCCAATCTTATTGGAAGAACAAGCTCAGAGTTAGATTTGTGTAATACTCAGGCTGTAGCTCATTTCTTTGAGCAAGAAAAACCTGAATATGTTTTTTTAGCAGCTGCAAAAGTAGGTGGAATAATGGCAAATAATACATATCGTGCGGATTTTATTTACCAAAACCTGATGATTCAAAATAATGTTATTCATTCAGCTTATTTAAATAAGGTAAATAAACTTTTATTCCTTGGAAGTACTTGTATTTACCCAAAAGAAGCTCCACAACCTATGCCCGAAGATTGTTTGCTTACCTCTCCACTTGAATATACTAATGAGCCTTATGCTGTAGCTAAGATAGCAGGTATAAAAATGTGCGAAAGTTATAATATTCAGTACGGAACGAATTTTATATCTGTTATGCCTACAAATCTTTACGGGCCTAATGATAATTTTGACCTCGAAAAATCTCACGTTTTGCCCGCTATGGTGCGTAAGATACATTTAGCAAAAGCATTACAAGAGCAAAATTGGCTAGCAATACAAGAAGATTTTAACAAAAGACCTGTAGAAGGTATTTCAGGAGCAAACTCCAAAGAAGAAATACAACAAATACTTGCTAAATATGGTATAACAGAGCAAAATATTACCCTTTGGGGTACAGGTAGCCCTATGCGAGAGTTCTTATGGAGTGAAGATATGGCTGATGCCTGTGTTTTCATAATGGAAAATATAGATTTCAAAGATACTTTTGACCAAAATTCTAAAGAAATTCGTAATACTCATATCAATATAGGTACAGGCGAAGACCTTTCCATAAAGGATTTAGCTTTTATGATTAAGGAAAATATAGGTTACAAAGGGCAAATACTATTCGATAGCTCTAAGCCTGACGGTACAATGAAGAAGCTAACTAATCCAAACAAATTACATCAATTAGGTTGGAAACATACAGTAGAATTAAGCAAAGGGATTGGATTGATGTATGAACATTATTTAAAATAAACCCTATGAAATAGAATATTTTCTAGTATTTTAGAATACAGGGAACTATTAAAAAGCCTCATTATAATAGCTATATTATTTTTTAGCTGTTATAATGAGGTTCTTTTTTTAGTTAATTTTATTCAACTAAGATATAAACTTCAGAGATTATAGATAAATTATTTTAAAGTGGTAATTTCCGTTTGGAAATTATATATAAAATATATTTTAGTAATGAAAATAACCTTAGGATTATAGGAAAATTATTTTAAAGTAGTA
>CALFOY010000050.1 GCA_937919265.1 uncultured Capnocytophaga sp.
AGATAATACAATCTTTATAAAATTACAAATTTTTATATTTAGAGAGTTTTATTCTAAATTTTTTAATAAATTCTTACCTTTTCATCAGGATAAAATGAAGGAACAGAATCACTTTGCCAATATTCTTTTGTATCTATATCAAGAATTGTGATTTTTCCATCAAACCCTGCTCCAGTGTCAATATTCCAAACATTGTGTTTATTCATAGGTTTGTCAGTATTAAAACGAATAACAGGGGTGTGACCTATGTATATTTCATCATATAATTTTAACCTTTTGGGGTAATAAATATTGTCTTTTTCGATATCTTCAGGAGTAGAAAGAGCCATTTCCCAGAGAGTTCTGTCCCAAAAAAAATTAGGTATCCAATATTCATACTCTACACCACGAAGATTTGTAAAACCACCGTGAACAAAAAGCCTATTTTGTGAGTCCAAATAATAATTTTTCATTGATGAAATAAAATCAATATGTTTTTGTTTTACCTCATTAGTTGTTGATTTATAAGCTTTTAGAGTAGCATCTCCTCCGTGTAGCAACCATTTTTGTTCCATAGAATTTCCTAACAAAAACTGTAAACAAAGGTCATCGTGATTACCTTTAACCATTGTTGTTTGATGCGTTTTCTGCAAATCGATAAGAAAATCATATACTTTTGGTGTCTCACTCCAACGGTCTGCAATATCTCCTAAAAAAATTAAATGATCGTTTGTAGTTATTTTTGCTAATTCAAGCACTTGTAAAAGAGCTTTATATGCTCCGTGAATATCCCCAATAACAAGTGTTCTCATTTATAAAATTTATTTTGTAGGGTTTTCATCTATGAGATTTGAAATAATAGCATCTCGTTTTCTATAAGGTAATTTTGAATCTTTACTATATGAAGCACGCTCCCAATCTCCATAAGAAAAATTTGGCAAAATAATAAATTTGTTACCAAATAGAGCTGCATTTTTACGTACAGCTTCTGAGCGTTCTGCAATCGTTTTTTCATCAAAATCTTTTGAAAAATCAGCAAGATTATCCCCTAAGAGTAATACAATATTATGATTTTTAGCAATTGCGAGTCTTCTATTTTCTTTGCTTCGTTCTGCTGTTTTAAATATTAAATGATTTTGACTTTGTAAAGGAAAACCAAAACGTTTCAAATTCAGCTCAGTACCTTTTCTTTCTGTTTCAGAACGATTGGTTACATAAAAAATCTGTACTCCATTTTTCTCTGCATATTTAAAAAATTCAAGAGCACCAGTCAGTGGGGTAGCTTCGCCTCTGGCTGTCCAGTCTTCCCAAGATTGATTTGTGAAATCTATTTTTCTATTTGCACAATAGGCAATATAATATGAATTATTAAGAAATGTTTCATCAATATCAGTTACTATGGCAAGAGGTTTTTCATTAACATTTTCAGCAATAGCAATAGCTAAACGATAACGAGCTATATTAAAAGCCTGTTGTGTAAGCGCTTCATATTCAGCAGCTTTTTGTTGAAAAAATGAAGCAAATAATTTTCCATTATTAATAACTGAATTATCAGGATATTTCCCAAGATTACTTTTTTGACTACCACAAGAAACTAATATAATAGCAACCAAAAAGAAAAATAAATTGTTTTTTTTCATTATTATAGATATTAATAGTTAATTTTTTACTGAAAAATAAATAAGTAAAGCAATTCCTGCGAAAATACGATAAAAACCCCAAGGCTTAAAACCATATTTTTTAATTAAATTAACAAAACTTTTTATAGCTATAATTGCCACAATAAAAGCAATAATATTACCAAGAATAAACAAAATAGTATGCTCTGATGAAGACAAAATAAGCTCATAACCTTTCATTGGATTAGTATGCTTATCCCAAGTTTTTACAAAAATAGAATATACAGTAACAGCCAACATTGTAGGAACAGCTAAGAAAAATGAAAACTCAGCTGCTACCTCTCGAGAAAGTTTCTGCTGCATTCCTCCAATAATAGAAGCTGCTGAACGGCTTGTACCTGGCATCATTGCTAAACATTGCCAAAAACCAATAATTATTGCTGACTTTATAGAAATTTCTTTTTCTTTGAAAACAACAGGGTTTTTAAAAAATTTATCTATAAAAAGCAAAATTATTCCTCCTACAATTAAGACAATTGATATCGGAATAGGCTTTTCTAATACATTATCAATATAATCATCAAATAAATATCCCAAAATAAGGGCAGGAATAACAGCAAATGCTAATTTTACATAAAATTGCCACTTAGAGAAGTCAAAAAACTTTCGCCAATAAAGAAAAACTACCGCCAAAATAGCTCCAAACTGAATACAAAGAGCAAAAATCTTGAAAAAATTATCATCTGGAATTCCCATTATTTGCTGGGTAAAAATCATATGTGCCGTTGATGAAATAGGCAAATACTCCGTTAACCCTTCCACAATAGCAATAATAATAGCTTGTAGTGTATCCATTATTTTTTATTTTTATCAGTCAAGAGTATTGCATATATTTCTACTCCAAAACCTAACAAAACAAGCATAGGAGCTAGGCTAATTCTTTGAAAATTAAATATTTCAGGATTAAAAACATTTGGGTCATCACTCCCTCCACCACTCATTAATAAAAAGCCCAAAGCAATAAGCCCAAAGCCTATAAACATAAAAATAAAATTCTTTTTCTTAAAAATAAACTCGTTGTTATTCATTTAATTATTTTGTTAATTATTATTTAATAATACAAATCATCTGTATGCAAATTCAAAAATCGTTGGGCTGCAAAATAAGTACTTAACCAACTTATAAACACTCCAATAGCAAAAATACTTCCAAAAACAATAACAAAATACTCTTTATGGCTAAATAATTGAAGCGTTGGCTGAGACTTATCTATATAATATAAACAAATCAAAAGACCAATACAAGCAAGCACAGCCCCAAGTAGTCCTAATAAAATATTTGTAACCACAAACGGGCGACGTATAAATTGTTTTGTAGCTCCTACAAGTTGCATTGTCTTGATAATGAAACGTTTAGAGTATACAGAAAGACGAATAGATGAATTTATCAAAAGCATTGCCACTATTGTGAAAATGACTGAAATAATCAAAATGATCATACTTACTTGATTCATATTATGATGCACTTTTGACACTAAATTTTTATCATAAAAAACCTCTGAAACTGAGGGATTTTGCTCTATTTGTTCCTTTATTTCAATTGTTTTTTCAGGTGTTACAAAATCTGCTTTCAACTTCAAATCAAATGAATTTTGCAACGGATTATCTCCTAAAAAACTTATAAAATCCTCTCCAAGTTGTTCACTATACATCTTTGCGGCTTCTTCTTTTGAAACAAATACAACTGATTTTGAATACTCTGCAATGGAAAGTGTTTTTTGTAACTGCTGAATATCAGCTTGTTTAGCATCACTTTTCAAGAATACAGAAATTATCATTTCTTCCTTAAAATTAGTTGTAATATTCTGAGTATTAAGCACTAAAAAACCTAAAATACCTAAAAGAAAAAGTACAAGGGTTATACTTAATGTTACTGAAAAATATGATGAAATTAGTTTTCTACGATTATAACGTTCCAAAGAATTGCTCACTACATTGAATTTTAGAAAATTGTGTAAAGATAAAAAAAATATTGTAATTTGAGATTTTTTTTAAGTAAAAATAACAAATTTTATATTTTTATACAAATAAGTATCCCTCAATAAGTTTATTTCTTACCGAGGGATTTTCAATATAAAAATTTAATACATATTAAAAAGAAGCCCAAGTTTTCCAAGGTATCACAGCTAATATTAACACCAACCCTAAGCCATAGAAAAGGGCTATTTTACCAAAAGTACGTTGTGATGTTTTTTGCTTTTTGTGCAAAGACCAACCAATGGTAATGAGAGCAACCCCTAAAACTACTCCAAAAGGATGTTCTACAAGCATTTTTCGTAAATAAGCATCTTTCATAACTCCTCCACCTAGGACTTGCCAACTATTGAAAAGAGGCGAAACAAAATATAAAATAAACCCAAGTAGTATTTGAAGATGAGTAAAAATAAGCCCATAAAGACTGATTTTCAAATCTGTTTTTTTGTATTCACGTTTTTGAAAGAAACCCAAAGTAGCATTAATTACTGCAAAAAGAACAGAGAAAAGCACTACATAAGCCATTAATGAATGTATGCTTTTAAGAATTCCATAAAAATTCATAATATTTATTATTTTTGTGCAAAATTACAATTTTTTTATTTTATACAGAAAAAAATAAATAGATTTTATCTATATAAAACTATAAAAAAAGAGAATATTCAATAGTTTAGAATATTCTCTTTATATTAAGAAATTTTAAATATTATATTCTTAGAAGTAAAGGTTTAATAATACAGATGCAGTACCAAAACCTGCGTTAGTGTTACCTATATTAAAGCCAAATTTACTAGTTTCTGTAGTAACATTGGTTCTTGGATCTGTTGTTTTAGTAGATTGATATCCAATAGTTACAGGATAAGAATATTGAGCTCCTAAACCTACTTTAGGGAAGATAAAGTACTCAGCACCAACGAAAGCTTGCGCTCCTACTAAGAAATTGAAAGCATCTTTTTGAGGAATACCGAAACCTATTAAAGCATCAGCACCATAGAACCCTTGAAGACGAGTAGAACCTTTTCTCCACTCTTTACCATAACCTACTAAAAGCCCAAACTGAGTAGTAGCATCTACATCTTTTTGTTTTTCATAAGCAAACAATAAGTTAGCTGTATAGCGGTCAGCTTTATTGTCAGCAGTGAATTTTTTTCCTACAAAAGTAACTGAATTTGCAAATCCTGGAAGTTGTTGAGCGTTATTGCTATTGAAATTTACAGTATTATTAGTGCTATTATTGAAAGCATTTCCTACAAAGCTTAAAGCACTATTAGCACTGAATCCGATTGACCAATCTCCTTCTTGTGGTAGGTAATTTTCTCCTTTAGAAGAAGTTAAATTTTGAGCGTTTGCAAAACCAAATGCAAAAACAGCTGCTACTGATAAAATGATTTTTTTCATTATTCCAATTCTTTTTTAAATTAAACTTAGTGCAAAGATACGATTTTTTTTGAAATATGCAAAGAAATGATTATATTTTTTAATGTATAATAAAAAACATAATACTTTATTTATGTTTGACAATGTTATTTAAGTAAGCTAAAACTACGTTTGACAAACTCAGTTAGAGCTTCTCCTTTGAGTAGCCCTTGAGAGAGGCGTGCTAGGTCAAAGGACTGACTAATAAGAGCCTTGCGAGCAACTTCATCTGTCGTAGAAAGGATTTGGCTTACCAAAGGACTATTGGTATTGACTACCAAGTTATACATTTCGGGGAAGCCTCCAAATCCCATCATACCACCACCTACGGCTTGCATCTCTTTCATACGGCGCATAAATTCGGGTTGGGTAATACGGAAAGGGGTAGCCTCACTATCCAAAGCCTCTGGTTGTACAGTATAAGCGGTATTATCGATAGCTGTAGTAACGAAATCTTTGAGCTTCTCAGTTTCTTCTTCTGAGAGTTTAGAGATTTGGTTTTCTTCTTTCTTAATAAGATTCTCTATGGAATCCGCATCTACGCGGACAAATGAGGTTTTCTCATTACTTCCTTCCAGTTTCTGAATAAGGTGTGCTACAATAGGAGAGTCCAGTAGGAGCACCTCATATCCTTTTGCTTGTGCGTCGGCAATGTAGCTATGTTGTGCCTCCTTATTATTAGCATAGAGGATGACTGTTTGTCCGTCTTTATCAGTTTGTAAAGGCTTTATTTTTTCTATAAGTTCCTCAAAGGTATAGAACTTATCCTCTACAGTAGGATAAAGGGCAAATTTTTGAGCTTTCTCATAGAATTTTTCTTCAGAAAGCATTCCGTATTCAATCACAATCTTGATGTCATTCCACTTTTTCTCAAAGTCCTCTCGGTTTTCTTTAAATAAAGATTGGAGCTTATCGGCTACTTTACGAGTTACATAGCTGGAAATTTTCTTTACGTTCCCATCAGCTTGTAGGTAGGAACGGGAGACATTCAGCGGAATATCAGGAGAGTCTATCACTCCACGTAGGAGGGTTAGGAACTCAGGGACAATACCTTCCACATTATCTGTTACAAATACTTGATTTTGATAGAGTTGAATTCTATCCTTTTGTAACTGCATATCATTGCTTAGCTTAGGGAAATAGAGAATCCCAGTGAGGTGGAAAGGATAATCTACATTCAGGTGAATGCTGAACATAGGGTCCTCATACTGAGTAGGATAGAGCTCGTGATAGAAAGCTTTGTAATCCTCATCGGTAAGGTCTGACGGTTGTTTTGTCCAAGCAGGAGTAGGATTGTTGATAATGTTATCTACCTCCTTGTATTCTGTTTTATAGTCCTCAGGAGCATTCTCAGGGCGAGGAAGAGCTTCTTTACGCATTCCTAATTTGATAGGAATAGGCATAAATTTGTTATACTTCACTAAGAGCTGACGAATTTTGCTCTCTTCAAGGAACTCAGTAGAATCTTCTGCAATATGTAAGATGATTTCTGTACCGTGTCCTTCCTTTTCAATAGGTTCTATAGAATAAGCAGGAGAACCATCACATTCCCAACGTACTGCTTGACTTCCTTCTTGGTAGGAATGGGTAAGGATTTCTACCTTATCAGCCACCATAAAAGCAGAGTAAAAACCTAGCCCAAAATGACCAATAATCCCTGCATCCTTAGCGGTATCTTTGTATTTGTTGAGAAATTCTTCAGCTCCAGAAAAGGCGATTTGGTTGATGTATTTTTCCACCTCTTCCTCAGTCATCCCTATTCCTTGGTCTATGATATGGATTTTTTTACCTTCTTTATCTACCTTTACCTCAATCAGAGGATTCCCATAAGGTACTTTTGCTTCGCCAATTTGGCAGAGATGCTTTAGTTTAAGAGTTGCATCAGTAGCATTGGAGATAAGTTCACGGAGGAAAATCTCGTGGTCGCTATACAAAAATTTTTTGATGAGTGGAAAGATATTTTCCACAGAAACATTTATCTGTCCTTTCATTAGTATCTAAATTTTATCTTTGTATAGCAAAGATAATGCCGAACTGAATAAGCTGACAAAATGACAGCGCATTATACTTGCTTTTTTATACCGAAAAGAAAAGAATAAAACTACGGTAAAAGCATTAAAAAATATTTTATAATTAATATAAAAATACTATTTTTGCAAGGTTATTTAAACAAAAATATATGGCTATTATTCGTGAATTACAAGGTAAAAAACCATCTTTTGGGGAAAATGTTTTTATAGCAGAAACAAGCGTTATTATTGGAGATGTTTCTGTGGGAGATGATTGTAGCATATGGTACAATGCTGTTCTTCGTGGAGATGTTCATTATATAAAAATTGGAAATCGAGTTAATATTCAAGATAATGTAATGGTACATTGCACGTACAAAAAATCTCCTACTACCATAGGTAATAATGTTTCTGTAGGACACAACGCTATTATACACGGCTGTACAATTAAAGACAATGTTTTGATAGGTATGGGAGCCATTGTTTTGGATAATTGTATCATTGAAAGTAATTCTATTGTTGCAGCTGGAGCAGTTGTTACCAAAGGTACCGTTATCGGTTCAGGTGAAGTATGGGCAGGAATTCCTGCAAAAAAAATCAAAGACATATCAACAGAACTCTCTGAAAACGAAATAAATAGAATAGCAGAAGGTTATGTAAAATATGCATCTTGGTACAAAGAAAATTTTGAAGAATAAAACTTTTTGATTTCTCTTTTTTATTAATCCGTTTTTTTTTGTAACTTTGCACTAATTATTTTTTATCAAAAAGTGGAGCAATTGATTTGCTCTTTTTTAATAACTTGATTTTTAGCTTTATGAGTATTAAAGAATTATTCCTAAAAGGAAAAAATATAGAAGGAGAAATTACCCTAAGAGGGTGGGTTCGTACTTTTCGTAGCAATCGTTTTATAGCCGTAAATGATGGTTCTACTATCGAAAATATACAAGTAGTAGTAGATTTTGAAAATACAGAAGAAGATATCCTAAAACGTATTACCACAGGTGCAGCTATTGAAGTACAGGGCAAGGTAGTTGAGAGTCAAGGAAAAGGACAATCTATTGAAGTACAAGCTCTAAGCATCAAAATTCTAGGAGATTCTAATCCTGAAGAATACCCTATTCAGCCAAAAAAACATTCATTAGAATTCTTAAGAGAAAATGCTCATTTACGAGTTCGTACAAATGTTTTTGGTGCTATTATGCGAGTTCGTTCTACATTGGCTTATGCTGTGCATAGATATTTCCAAGACAATGGCTTTTTCTATGTAAATACGCCTATTATCACAGGAAGTGATGCTGAAGGGGCTGGCGAAATGTTCCGAGTAACTACACTTGATGCAAAAAATCCTCCACTTACTGAAACCGGAGAAGTGGATTATAAAAAAGATTTTTTTGGGAGAGAAACCAATCTTACCGTATCTGGACAATTGGAAGGAGAAACTTTTGCTATGGCTTTAGGAAAAATTTATACCTTTGGACCTACTTTCCGTGCGGAAAACTCTAACACTTCTCGGCACTTAGCAGAATTCTGGATGATAGAGCCTGAAATGGCTTTCTATGATCTTATTGATAATATGAACCTTGCAGAGGACTTTATTAAGTACGTTCTTAAATATACTTTAGAAACTCGCCGTGAAGATATTGAATTCCTCAACCAACGTTTCTTGGAAGAAGAAAAATCTAAACCTCAAAACGAACGCAGTACAATGTCTCTTATTGAGAAAATAGAATTCGTTATTAACAATAATTTCAAACGTGTAAGCTATACCGAAGCTGTAGATATTCTTAAAAATTGTAATCATAACAAAAAGAAAAAATTCCAATATCTTATTGATGAATGGGGTGTAGATTTACAAAGTGAGCACGAGCGTTACTTAGTTGAAAAACACTTCGAATGTCCTGTAATTTTATATGATTATCCTGCAAAAATTAAAGCATTCTATATGCGTTTAAATGACGATGGAAAAACAGTTAGAGCTATGGACATTCTTTTCCCTGGTATTGGAGAAATTGTTGGAGGTTCTCAACGTGAAGAGCGTTATGATGTTTTAGTTCAGAAAATCAAAGACTTAGGTATGAAAGAAGAAGACCTTTGGTGGTATTTAGACCTTCGTAAATTTGGTACAGCAACACATAGTGGTTTTGGTTTAGGTTTTGAACGTTTAGTACTTTTTGCTACTGGTATGACCAATATCCGAGACGTTATACCTTATCCTCGTACGCCACAAAGTGCAGAGTTTTAGAATTTTTTGATAATTGTTTATATAAAATCATTTCATTTGTTATTCAATGAAATGATTTTTTTTATAAATATTTTTAACTAAAAAACTTTCTTTTGTAAAAGAATCATAAACAGAAAAATATAAAAAAAATAGTGAGTATTTAAGAAAATATATTTATTTTTGCTCTCTACAAGATATCTTCTCTTTAAGAAGAAATAAAACTAACTTACCTCACTGATTATCAAATTTTTAAAATATAAAATTGGAACAAAATCTCGAATACAATACACTTCGTAACCCGCTTATTATTCCAGAATATGGACGACATATTCAAAAAATGGTTGAAAAAGCAATAAAAATAGAAGACCGAACACAACGTAATAATATAGCAAAAGCTATTATTGCTGTAATGGGAAACTTAAACCCTCATTTACGTGATGTTCCTGACTTTCAACATAAATTATGGGACCAACTTTTCAAAATGTCTAATTTTCAAATAGATGTAGACTCTCCTTTTGAAAAACCTACCCGAGAGAATATTACTCCACACCCTGAACAAATGCGTAATCCACAAAAACACCCAAAATATCGTTTTTATGGAAATAACATACTGAATATGATTGAAGTATGCACCTTATGGGAAGATGGAGAACTGAAAAAAACGCTTGAACTTTCTATTGCCAACCATATGAAAAAATGCTTTCTTGCTTGGAATAAAGAAAGCGTTGAAGATGAAATCATTTTCGAGCATTTGTATGAACTTAGCAAAGGAAAAATTAATTTGAAAAATTCTGAACAAAACCTAAACACAAATAAACAACGTTCAAATTTTCAGAAAAAATTTATCAAAAAAAATAATCAAAACGGACAAAACAACAAGAAAAAATAAATATTTATGGGAAGTTTTAAAATAGAAGGCGGATATGCTCTCAAAGGAGATATAACTCCGCAAGGTGCAAAAAACGAAGCACTACAAGTACTTTGTGCGGTATTATTAACCGAAGAAAAAGTAACCATACATAACATTCCTGATATTTTAGATGTTAATAAACTCATTACCCTATTGGGAAATTTGGGTGTTAAAATACAAAAATTAAGAAAAGGTTCATACAGCTTCCAAGCAGATGAAATACATTTGGATTACTTATCCACGCCTCAATTCGCACAAGAAAGCCAAAGTTTAAGAGGTTCTATACTTATTGTTGGTCCTCTTTTAGCTCGTTTTGGTTATGGATACATTCCTAAACCTGGAGGTGACAAAATAGGAAGAAGAAGACTTGATACTCATTTTGAAGGCTTTATAAAACTTGGTGCTCATTTTGAATATTGCTCAGAAAAACATTATTATTCCGTAAAAACTAATCGTTTAAAAGGAAATAAAATGTTACTTGATGAAGCTTCTGTTACCGGAACCTCAAATATCATTATGGCAGCCGTTCTAGCTGAAGGAGAAACAGTTATCTACAATGCTGCTTGTGAGCCTTACGTGCAACAAATTTGTAAAATGCTAAATGCAATGGGGGCAAATATACAAGGTATTGGCTCTAACTTACTTACCATACAAGGTGTTGAAAAATTAGGCGGTTGCACACACACTATCTTACCAGATATGATAGAAATAGGTAGCTGGATAGGACTTGCTGCTATGACGCAAAGCGAAATTACAATCAAAAATACTAGTTATGATAATTTGGGAATAATACCCGATGTATTCTCTCGTTTAGGAATAAAAATAGAACGAAAAGGAGATGATATTTATATCCCTGCTCATACAAACGGATATGAAATTCAGAATTTTATCGATGGTTCTATACTTACGGTTGCAGACGCTCCTTGGCCTGGATTTACTCCTGATTTACTTAGTATTATTCTTGTAACTGCTATCCAAGCAAGAGGAGAAGTTCTTATTCATCAAAAAATGTTTGAAAGCCGTCTCTTTTTCGTAGATAAACTAATCGATATGGGGGCAAAAATCATTCTGTGTGATCCGCATAGAGCTGTAGTTATTGGCAATAACTTCAAGTCTCAATTGCGAGCAACCACTATGAGTTCTCCAGATATTCGAGCAGGAATAGCATTACTAATCGCTGCCCTATCAGCTAAAGGTACTTCAACTATTCATAATATTGAACAAATTGATAGAGGTTATGAAAACATTGATGAAAGACTTACAGCTATTGGAGCAAAAATTATTCGTGTTTCATAAAATAAACAGAAGATAAATATTTCATTAGCAATAATTTATAAAATGAAAATAAAAACTTTTTTTTCTATCATTTTTCTATTTTGCCTTATTTTAGGCTTAGTTTGGCTTATTGCTATATTCCGTGAAAAAAAACATAATGGATTGGTAATCATAGGGAAAGCTCCTAATTTTTCTTTTATAAACCAAAAAGGAAAAAATATTACAAACCAAACTTATGAAGGGAAAATTTATGTCGTTGATTTCTTTTTCACATCTTGCCCTTCCATTTGCCCTATAATGTCGTCAAATATGGTTTTGGTACAAAATGCTTTCCCTGAAAACAACATTGGTATTGCCTCTTTTAGCATTGACCCTGAGCAAGATACGCCAGAAGTTTTAAACAAATATGCTAAACTATATGGAGTAACTAACCCAAATTGGAATTTCTTAACAGGTTATAAAACAGATGTTTATCAATTAGCTAATAACGGATTTAATATCTTTGCTAAAAAAGGAAATTCACCTGAAAGTTTTGAACATTCAGGGTTATTTGCTTTAATTGACCAAAACGGAAATATTGTTTCTCGAACTGATAGCAACGGAAAACCTATTGTTTATTATAATGGACTTGATAAACAAGAAGTTCAATTCCTTATTGAAGACATAAAAAAACTGATGTAAAACTATGGCTTATCTACTTTGTTTAGAAACTTCTGGAACAAATTGTTCCGTTTCTATTATTAAAAATCAGGAACTTATATCTTACAAAGAGCAAAATACATCTGAATTTTCTCACTCTGAAAATTTACATATTTTTATAGAAGAAACATTAAAAAACGCTAATATTAAACCTTCAGATTTAAGCGCCATTGCCGTAAGTTCAGGACCTGGCTCTTATACAGGGCTCCGCATTGGAGTTTCTTCTGCTAAGGGACTTTGCTTTGCTCTTAACATTGGTCTTATTGCTATCCCTACTCTTTCTATATTAGCTGAAAATATTAAGGAAATCAATGATTTTCAATATATTATACCAATGATAGACGCCCGTAGAATGGAAGTATTTTCTGCTGTTTTTGACAAAGAAAAAAAACAAATACGAAATACCCAAGCCGAGATTTTAACTGACTCTTCTTTTGAAGAATACCTTTCTAAGGGTAAAACTTTATTTTTAGGAAATGGTAGTGATAAATTTTCTGAAATCTGTTCTCATCCAAATGCTCATTTTCTAAAAGGACAATTTCCTTCTGCTACACAAATGAATAAATTAGCTTTCGAAAAATTCTGTGAGAATCAATTTGAAAATGTAGCTTATTTTGAGCCTTTTTATGTAAAAAATGTATATTTTGGCTCGTAAAACGAGAAGCAAAAATAACTGAAAATCAATTATTTAAAAATTAAATTAAAAATATAACAAAAAACGCTTGCATATATAAGAAAAAGATTGTACCTTTGCACCCGAAATTCAAAAGGGCTCTTAGCTCAGCTGGTTCAGAGCACCTGCCTTACAAGCAGGGGGTCACTGGTTCGAATCCAGTAGGGCCCACTCTTTTGAGATTAAATTTTATTGGGGCTCTTAGCTCAGCTGGTTCAGAGCACCTGCCTTACAAGCAGGGGGTCACTGGTTCGAATCCAGTAGGGCCCAC
>CALFOY010000051.1 GCA_937919265.1 uncultured Capnocytophaga sp.
TCTTCGTCGGCAGCGTCAGATGTGTATAAGAGACAGAAATATGGCTTTATTTTAAAACTAAAACAAAAAGAGACATAGATAATTACAATAAAGCAATACTTGATTCTTTAAAAGGAACAGTTATAGAGGATGATGAGCTTATTGATGATTTGATAGTCCATAAACTAACAGGAAAAGGCGAAAATAAAATATATATGGAAATTTTAGAGAGAGGGTAGATAAAAATGACAAATAAGCAAGTAATGGGAATGGTCGAAATGGTAGGAGAATTCTATCGCGCGATGGGTGATGGAGAATATATAGGAACTGGAAAATATAAAAATATTGAAAGAAAAACAATGAGGGAAAATATATTTCATGAAGAACTAACCGAATTTATAGAAGCTAGTGCTTATAAAAGGGAAAAGCTAAGAAGAAAAGGGCAATTAGATGCAATCTGTGACATGTTCTATGTTGCAGCCGGAAATTTATTAGAAAACAGCAAAAGTATTGAACAGGCAAAGCAGAAGTGGACTAAAGGTGGTATCTGGGAAACGGACACTGCGGAAAAAATGAGAAAAAGAACTGACTTTGATGTTCATACAGTGTATGAAGCTTTCAAGGAAGTACACAGAAGTAACATGACAAAGGTATGTAAAGATGGAACAGTATTAAGGCGTGAAGATGGGAAAATCATAAAACCTGAAACTTTTGAAGAGCCAAATCTGGAAAAATTTTTATAGGGGGAGTTATGGAAATACTGACAAATACAAAATTTCTTCAGACAGTAATAATGCTTTTTAGCCTTTATCTACTGTATAAGCTGAATAAAAAATAAGGAGGAAAAACATGAATGAACTCGTAAAGATAGAAAATAGAGGAGAAAAACAAGTTATAAGTGCAAAGGAATTATACGAAAAATTAGAAATGGACAAATCACATTGGAAAAGATGGGCAAAAAATAATATTGAAAGCAATGATTTTTTTCTTGAAAATATAGACTATGAGGGGTTCGCCATTGAGGCGAACGGTAATGAAACAAAAGATTACTGGATAACAATTGAAATGGCAAAGCATTTATGCATGATGTCGAGAACAACAAAAGCACATGAAATAAGAGATTATTTTATAAAAATAGAACAGGCTTGGAATACGCCCGAAATGATTATGAAAAGAGCTTTGGAAATTGCTAATAAGCGGGCAGAAGAAGCAACAAAAAAACTGTTGGATAACAAGCATAAAATAGAATTTTATGAAGATGTTGCTGGAAGTGACAGTACCGCAGAAATAGGAACTGTTGCAAAGATACTTGGATTTAAGAATGTCGGAAGAAATATATTATTTGATATTCTGCGAAAACAAGGTATTTTACAACCAAACAATATCCCTTATCAACGTTATGTCGATTGCGGTTATTTCAGAGTTATAGAAAGTAAATGGAATGACTATGTGACTGGTGATGTAAAAATATCATTTAAGACAGTTGTGTATCAAAAGGGAATTGAATATATAGCTAAAATATTACGTGAATTAGGATATCAAAAAATTGAGGTGGCATAGAATGATAACAGAAGAAAATAGAATAAGAATTGAAAGCGTAAAAAACAAATTAAGAATCGGAGCAAAGATAGAAAAAGCTGATTATGATTTTTGTAAGATTAACATAAAACTTTTCGAAAACATAAGATTCAGAAAAGTAAGAAAGGCAATGAAAAAATGGCAACAATAGAAATTCGGCATACTAATAACCCTGCTATTATAAAAATAGAAACTCAACAATTCTTAGTTAGAGGAAGTTATGAATATACACAAGACTCAAATAAAGATAATTCTCCTTTGATGAAAGAACTTTTTGAGAAATTTTCTTTTATAAGAACTGTATTTATTTCAGCTAATTTTATAGCAATAGAAAGTCCGTCTGTAAATTGGGAAATAGAAGAAAAAGCTGTCGCTCAATACATAGAGGAATATCTTGCACAAGAAAAACCATTGGTAATAGAGCCTGAACAAACAAGAAAAGTACCTGTAACAGTTTATGCAGAAAGTACTCCTAACCCAATGGCTATGAAGTTTGTAGCTAATAAAAAATTAGTAGGGGAAATATATGAATTTAAGAGTGTAGAAGAAGCTACAAATTCTCCTTTTGCAAAGGCTTTGTTTAATTTCCCTTATGTAAGAGAGGTTTTCTTGGATAATAATTATGTTTCTATCATACGCCATAAAGGAGTAATGTGGGATGAGGTGATAATGGAACTAAGAGAGTTTATTCGTCAATATATAATGAATGGAAATCAAATAGTTATAGAAGAAGAACAGCCAAAAGCTCCACTGCCTAAGTTGGATATTATGTCAATGAAAATAGTGAGTATATTGGAAAAATTTGTAAAACCAGCCGTAGCAAGCGATGGAGGAAATATTGAATTTGTTAGCTATGATAAAGAAGAAAGTAAAGTAAAAGTACGATTACAAGGGGCTTGTAGTGGTTGCCCATCATCAAGTAGAACGCTTAAAAATGGTATAGAAGGGATTCTACGAAAACTTCTAAAAGATGATAATGTAGTTGTTGAAGCTATTAATTAAAAATGAAATTGATGTCAAAAAATAAAACGCTTTGGAAATTATTTACTGATTTTTGGAGCGTTTTCAGTATTTTATATATATTTATTTGTGGGTTTGTAGCGATATTTGCTTATGTTTTAGCTCCTGATAGCTCAAAAAATGCAAATACAATGCATCTTTCGATTCATTCAAAACCACCAATGTTTTCTGTAAAAATACTTACATTGCCCGAAGATGAGGTTTTATTTTCTTTTGGAAATTATTTTATAGGTTCAGAACAAATGAAAACAGAAGTGCCTATAAAACAATATTATACGGATGAAAATGGAATCTATTATACTCTATATCAAGAGGAAGGTGAAGGTCAAAAAGAATTCATTTCATTTTCAGAATTTCCAGAAAAAAATCCTCAAGAGATTGTAAACAAATATATTTCACAGAAAACCTTTTGGCTCGGAACAGATAAATATGGTAGAGATATGCTTAGCCGTATGTTGGTTGGTGCACGAATATCCTTTTTTATAGGTTTTGTAGCCGTATTTATTTCTTTGATTATCGGGACATTATTGGGGCTTTTATCGGGGTATTATGGAGGAAAAATAGACGCTTTCATTTTATGGTTGATAAATGTAACTTGGTCAATTCCTACTTTGTTGTTAGTAATAGCTTTCACATTAGCTTTAGGGAAAGGATATTGGCAAGTATTTGTAGCTGTGGGACTTACGATGTGGGTAGAAGTAGCAAGGATAGTTAGAGGGCAGACTCTAAGCGTTAAAAATATGCAATATATAGAAGCGGCAAAAGTATTAGGTTTTTCAGATTTTCGGATACTTTTCAGGCATATTTTACCAAATAGTATGGCTCCATTATGGGTTATAGCAGCTTCTAATTTTGCTTCAGCAATATTGATAGAAAGCGGGTTAAGTTTTTTAGGCATTGGAGCACAGCCTCCTACACCAAGTTGGGGAGGGATCATCAAAGATCATTATTATTATATAGCTTTTGGGAAGGCATATTTAGCAATTGTACCAGGGGTAGCTATTATGTTATTGGTTTTATCTTTTATGTTGATATCTAATAAGTTAAGAGATATTTTTTCTGTATAAATAATTAAATTTAAAATGAAAAATAGTTGCAAATGAAATTTTAAAATAACTAAAAATTAACACAAACAGATTGTTAATATCTTTTTTATAAAACAATAAAATATGTAATTATCTGATTTACATTACTTTATTGTTTTTTTTATTCATTAATATATCAAAAAAATAGGAAATTGAGTGTGAAAAATAATTAAAAATTTGTTATAAATGATAAAATTTGTACTTTTGCCTGATAAATTTACACTGAAAATTATGAATAAAAAATTGATAATGAGAATATTTTTATTTTTTATTTTGTTGATAATCAACGTTTTTTCAGCCTTTAAAGGCTATTCTCAGAATTGTGAGGATAATATTAAAAAAGGGTTGGACCAAACACGCATCACTACTTTTGAGAAAGTTACTCAGGGAGCGGTGGGTGAGTTTGTCGTTCGCTATCCTTTGGCGGGGACTACCTATACCCTTACCGATCAGGCGGGAACTACTTATACTAGTACTTATACAGGTACTCCAGTAGCTATTACCCTTCGTATTTCTGTTGGGGCAGTAAATACAACACGTAGATTCTCACTTAAGGTGCAGAATGGTGCTTGTTCTTATGAAACAGGATTTGACTATACCATTACTCCACAAACTACACTTGCACTATCTACAAGGGTAGAACAGGAATGGTGTTTGCAAGGAGGAGGAGTATTCTTTAAACTCATAGGTACAGGAGCCAATGAGGCTGATTATGATTTTTATATTAAGAAAAGTTCAGAAGTTAATTATGATAGAAATAAACATATTTCTCCTACCAATGGAGTACAAGCCATTGTAGCAGGGAAGTATGACCTTCTAGCAGAACATAAAACGGATTCTTCAAAAAACATAGAAGTAAAGGATATAGAAGTAAAATCAGCTCTAGAAGATACTGAGTATACTGTACATTATGCGCCTTCTGTATGTCCTGGGCATAATGGAAATATACAAGTAAATGTGACCAAGGGGAAATACCCTCTTTTCTTTACTTTGCTTAAGGCTGATGGAACTGATTATAGTACTACTACTACTCGACAAACATCTAATATTTTTACCAATATTCCGGAAGGAAACTATAAAGTAAGGGTAGAGGATTACTGTGCTATAGGAGGCGGGAATGCGCAACAGCCTAAACCTGTTACTGCTAAGAACTACAATTTTACTATCAAAAAAATGGATAATGTATCAGCTTGGGAGTATGGTTGTAGTTATGTGAATTTTAATCGTTTATATTTTGAAATAGATAATCTTAAAGAAATATTGGATGCAGATGCATTTCCTTATCCTTTTACAATCAAAGTAAAATTTAAGTCTCCTGCAAATCAAACTTATACAAAGACTTATGTTATTAATGATCGTAGAGAATTGGATGCTGTTTTTGGAGTAGTCCTACAAAATGGAGTAGAGAAGTTCCTCTACACTCGTAACTATATACGAGAGAACTATCCTATAGAATATGGTATGTGGAAGATAAAGTCACAACTCATATCTTGTAGTACCACAAAAAACATTCCAGAACAACAGGCAACAGTAGTTGATCCTTTTGAAGCAATAGATGTAACAACAAAAAATATTACAGTAGGAAATTCTTGTAATTCAGTAGCAATTGTAAGGAATACTGTATATTCTACTGCTTCCACTAGAGATACTAATATTCCTGTATATTTTATTTTGGAGAATTATCCTTCAGGCTTCATTCCTGAAGCTGCTGGTTTCTATAAAATTACCAGTGCTAATCCTTCTTTGAATAATAAATATGCCAAAAGGTTAGATGGTAATGATTCTAATCTTGTAGATCCACAATTCCTTACTGCAGGACAGCAATTTACTTTCAAAATGGTTTATGAAAACTGTGATAGGGTAAAAACAAAAACCGTGATAATTCCAGCAAGTAGTGCTATTCCTTCTGGGATATATCCTCATCCAGCAGGGACTTGTAAGGGAGTAAGTGCCTCTGGTACTGATTATGCAACATTGGTAATTGAGCAACGTACAGGTAGTCCTATTACTCAAATGGTACTTAAGGCTACCACTGCAGATACGTCAAAGCTTCCTGCAGGGATGACCTTACCTTATATAATAAAGGATAGTGAGCGTATAACAGATAAATATTGGATGGTAAGGGATCTACCTAAAGGTAAATATACCATAGAACATACCAATGCTTGTGGAGTAACTGCAAGTCAGGAGTATGAATTGGCAGGAGAAACCTATAACATCAGTTGGGTAGAAGGGTGTACACCTAAACTAAACTTTATCTATACGACTACTCAAATAAAAGATTATACTTCTTTCTTGATTGAACGTTATAATGATGAGAATGGACAATGGGAAAGAGTAGAGCTGTTTTCTCCTAGTAATAATGCACCTTATCAATATGAGATAACAGGTAATACAAGAGGAAAATTCCGTTTGGCTTATTTTGTTTCAGCTACTTCTGGTTTTATGAGACAAGGAGTAAGCTATGATTGTAAGCAGGTGATTTCTGAGAAGGAATTTAGAGGAACAATGCTTGAACCAAAAGTATATGGTTTTGGTTGTAACAATAATAAATATCAAGTAGCAGTACGACCACGTGGAGGAATTCCTCCATACACTTACAAGCTTGTTTCGAAAGTAGTAGCGGGAGTGACAACCCCTCTTAATATAGCGTCCGATGACGAAAACTTCTTCCTCAATATAGATGGTTCTGATAGTGAGGCTCGCTATGTATTTCAGGTAGAAGATTCTTGTAGAGAAGCTAGAACTGTGGACTATAAAGTGTCTAACTTTATTCCTCCTACACTTGAGACAGAACAAGAGTTTTATTGTACAGGACAAAGAGCTAAGCTTTCTATTCCTCAACTTGGAACTAAGGTCAAAATAGAGTGGTATCGTTCTGATAATCCTTCACATGTCTTAGGAACAAATAATGAATATGTCATAGATTCTTTGACAGAGGATGATTTTACATATACTTATGGAGTAAGGCTTACAGGACAGTTCTCTAATGATGTGAATGTATGTATTGCTGGGGCTAACTTACAATCTTATAAGTTCAAGCGTAAGGTAGTTTCTATACCTAAATTTACTATGCCTGCTAATACTCCTGTAAGGAAGTGTGTGGATGGTAGTATTGCTAATGAAACTTTTGATTTGAACAGCTTGTTTAACAAACCAGCTGCTCTTACGACTTATCTAGCAGATAATCCTTCTGTTATAACCAAAATACGAGATAAAGCAGGTGTTGTAAGTGTACCTAATGATGGAATTGTAAATATTAATTCGATAGACTTCCTTAGTAGAACAATCACTTTTGTATATAGTGTACTGAATGCTTGTGGTGATAGGATATTAGAAGTAGAGAATACTCTTACAGTAGCTCCTGTTGTATCTTATTACACAAATACAACAGTAAATATCTGTAAAGTAGCACCTACATATAAAGATATAAAAGAATATATCTTAGCTAATAATTCAAGTGTAAGATCGGCTAATGTAGGCTTTGATTGGTATGAGAATCTAGCGGATGCTAATGCAGAAAATAATAAAAAATCAGAGACAAGTTCCTTGGGGACACTTACAGAAGGAACTCCTAAGACAGTATATTTACGATATACAAAATCAGGTTTTTGTAATGGTAAAGTCCTTGCTATTCAGGTAAATAAAGTTTCTACTGCAGCTCTTCCAGCAAAGAGCTTAGGGACTATTTGTGCACTAAATGTACTTCAGCTCAAAAAGCTGATAGATCCTAATGATTTTGCTGAAATTTTTATTTATCAAAATAACACTGTGTTACCAGATAACTATCAGCTTACAAGTGATAGTAATATTACCTATACTAAGCAGGTGAGTGATAATTGTCAAACAGCTAAGGCAAATGTTACCTTCACAGCTAAACCAGTTACGCAAGTAACAGCAAAAGTGTTGTCTCTTTGTACAAGTTTGGATAATGGAGGGAATACCTATGTAACTCTTGAACAAGTTAAATCTAAGATAAAAGAACTTTATCCTAATGCCGAAACCAATGGTGTAAAATTATATATAAAGGATGATTATTTAGAACGATATAATGAATATACACAAAATAAAATTTTTATATCACAACCTTTATATTATACTGTAACAGAAACAGGAAAATGTGAATCAGCTCCTAAGCAATTAAATTTTTCTGCTTCAACTGATGTTACTCCAGCAGCTCCCATTAGTGTTTCTCTTTGTGAAAACACTACCGTGGCTGACTTATTGGCTAAAATAACAGGAAACAATAAGAAAGTATATAAAGATGGAGTGCTACAAACTGCTACAGATCCTATTGATTGGGATATGGCGGATAAGTACCAATATACTTTGGAAAATGCTGGAAAATGTCCTAGCCTTCAAGCAATTATTACCTTAACTAAATCAACTAATGTAACCCCTGCACCAACTAAAGTAGTATCTTTCTGTTCAACAAATCCTAAGGTGTCTGACTTGCGTGCAGCTATAGGGGATAGTACAGCTAAGATTTATCTTAAGAATGGTAATCGTTATGACCAGCAACCAGATACAGCATTTATCAATACAGCGCTTACCTATTATTATACTATTGAGCAAGCAGGTAAGTGTATCAGTCCGAAAGGACTTATTGCCTATAGCATAGGAACTGCACCACAACCTGGAGGGTTCAATAAAATAGAAACTTGTCCTACTACCGTAGGTCAGCTCCGTACAGCCATAAGAGCGGCTGAGCCAACTCGTGCTTCGGACGATCTTAAAATATATGAGGGAACTGTGGATCCTCCTACTTCAGCACCTTTGGCTGATACTACTCCGATCACAGCTACCCAATATAGTTATACCTACACTCCAACAGGTGGTTGTCCATCTCCAATTCGTATTGTAGATATAACCAAACCTAATGCACCTACTGTAGCACAAACTACACAAACTGTTTGTGGTACTACTGCTACTGTGGCTGATTTGCAACCACAAGGAGCCAATATTCGTTGGTATCAATCGGCTACAGGAGGGACACCTTTGGCTACCAATACTATTCTTACTATTGGAGATTACTATGTAGCACATACCAATGCTGGAGGTACTTGTGAAAGCCCAAGGGTGAAAGTGACTGTACAACAAGGTACAGGAGGTAATGAAACACTTAACTTCCAATCTACAAACAATTCGCTTAATTGTATCTCTACAGGTCAGTTGCGTTTCCAAATACAAAATGCTCAAACAGGTAAGTCTTACAGAGTACAGCTCACTGAGTACCCAACAGACTATACTGGAGCTACCGAATTCACAATCACAGAGAGTGACAAGGATGGAGCTACTCTTTTTGTGAAATTCACAGGTTATAATATGCCAGCAGGTAATTATAAGGCGAGATTGATTACTTGTAATGTAGCCAATGGACAACCTGTACCTGCAACGATTGCTCAAATGCAGCGTGATTTCCCAGCACCTAATAGGTCTAATAATGACTTTGGAAGAGATCAACCATATAGAAGTATCTTGGATGCTTCGGGTAATAAAGACTGCAACTATTTAGATATTCGCTATGATGAGAGAAATACAAACTCGCTATTGTACAAATATTTTAACACGCCAAAGCTTTTGGCTCTGTATGAGTATACGGCTTATTCTGATTATGATTTACAACATATTTATGGTGGGGATAAGAATAACCCTAATATTCAATGGCGCCCTGTATTCTCAGTGCCTGCGGGGAAAACAGTTGCTAATAATGTAAAGATGGTTTATTACGATTTGGGGGCTCACCACCGCACTTATAAAGATCTACAAACAGACCGTACTAAACGTCCAAATTTCTATTTCCGTATCAAAGGACATAATAATTGTAATAATCAGGCAGCTCCTATGCTTATAGGGGATATGCGTTTTATGGGGGCGAATGTAAATTTTGAAGGCACTTGTACATCGCCTAAGATGTCTATAACACTTTTCAATCCTATGTTTTGCGATCCTGTTACTTATGTAGTAAAAGAAAAAGCTACAGGAGTACAGGTAGCTACAGGTTCTATCAAACAAGATGAGACTAAGGATTTATCTATCTTGAATGGTGGCGTGACTTTTGATAAAAGTAAAGAGTATGAAATCTTTTTAACTTCTGCAGATGGTCAGGTAATTACAAAAACAGGAAGTTTTGATGATTATTACAATTCACGAATACCTCAGGCAGGATTTACCATTGCTACAAGGTGTTTTGGAAATTCTAATAATACGAAGGGGTATATAGAGATGATTTTCAGAGAACTGAAATCTCAGAATATATATTCTGTCAATGGTTATAAAGTAACCTTGGAAAGTGCTCCAGCAGGTTATACAGAAGAACCAGGAAAACTGAAGGTAGGAGAAACTGTTACAATATCTTATAGAAATCCTAATTCACGTACTAATAATATTTTAGCAGTCCCTTATCAAGATGACCTTAATAAGAACTTTACCCTTCCTGAAGGGATCTACAAAATAAAGTTAGAAGACCCTTGTGGAAAAGTCATTTATTTGCGTAATACGAGAAACCCTATTGCAGATGATAAGTTTAAGCTCACTTATCCTACAGATTATCAAGAAAAAGCATTAACACCTCAAACTGAAACTGAGTGTACTAAAGTAAGAGTTTATCCGTTTAGAGGAAACACTGATTTTGATTGGTTGAAAGCTCAAAATAAAAACAGAAGTGTATATGTATATCTTTACAAACGTCCTAATGGTATTGCCGAAGGAGATGTAACGGTAAGCAGTAATTTGAGTCAACCATTAGGTGGAAGAACGTATATCAAAGCTGTTTTTAAACCCAATGAACTCAACTCTGCCGACCAGTATTTTTCTTTGCCAAGAAATCAGAATTCTGAAGGTAGCTACACCTTTATATATGGAGGAAAAATAGATGCTATTGATAGCAATGAACAAGATATATTTGCTTATATAAATAGTAATGGAGCTAATGGTTGTGTGCGTACTTTCACTATCAGTGTAGATGATGTACTTCTTAACTTTGATAGAAATGGCTATATAGGCTATAAATGTGAAGATAATACAGGTAAAATTGTGGTAAAAGCCATCAATGGTATAGGTGGTTCTGGCACTTATAAATATGATCTGTATGATGTAAAGAATGGTACACTTATCGGTACCCAAACGGCTGCCAAGGGAGTGGAAGTTACCTTTACAAACTTAGGTACTTTCGCTGGTGGACAAAAAACTCGTTGGGTGAAAATCACAGATTCAGCTTGTCCTTCAGAGCCTGTATGGCGTGAATTACCTATAACAGATGCTTCACAAGCTAACTTATTACTGAAGAATCCTATAAAAACAGCTTATTGTGAAGGAGAAGCACTTACAATAGAGTTACGCCCTATAGGTGCAACTAAATATATTTGGACATTACCTAATGGAACTACTCAAGAAACAACAGCTCCTAAATTGGATATTGCTGCTCTACAAACAGCACATTCAGGTACTTATTCTGTTAAGGCAGAAGGACTTACTTGTGGTGCCAATGTACTTACTTTTAGCTATAATGTAAATGTCTTACAAAAACCAACTGCTGGACAAAGTTATACTTTCTGTCAAGGAGCGAAAGTATCTGACCTTAAAGCAAAAGTAGATGCTAACACTACTATTGTAAAAGTATATAAAAATACTAATCTTGTAACTGATGATAATGAGATACTTACTTCTACTGATAATTATACAGTAAGCAAGTTTAATGCTACTTGTGAAACAGATAAAGTAGGCGTTACTATATCTTTTACTCATCTTGCTAAACCATTAGTTACAGTATCTTCAGGGACATGTTCATTATCAGGAACTACAGCAACGATAACGAATTATGTTTCAGGTTTATTATATGAAATTACTCCAAATGTTGGAGTTACGATAACAGGCAATACGATAACAGGCTTAGTAGAGGGGACGAATTATACACTTAAATCTAAAAAGGATGTATGTTATTCAG
>CALFOY010000052.1 GCA_937919265.1 uncultured Capnocytophaga sp.
ATTTTTATTTAATTATTTACACGATATTTAATTAACATTTTTTAAATTGGCAAGCCATTAAATTTTATTCTCTTATAAATACTTTTTCAAAAAATAAGATGTATCTTTGCATTCTAAAATAAAGAATTATGAATTGGAATCCTAACGAAATTCTCTTTGATTTACATTTTATACAAATTCGTTATTACAGCTTAATGTATGTAATTGCTTTTGTTTTAGGCTTTTACATAATGAAAAAGATTTTCTTAAAAGAGAATAAATCCTTAGAACGATTAGATTCTTTGGTTATTTATGTTGGGCTTGCTATGCTAATTGGGGCAAGATTAGGACATTGTTTTTTCTATGATTGGGATTATTTCAAAGATAATTTACTTGAAATTATTTTACCTTTTAAGTTTTCACCAGAGTTTAAATTAGTAGGTTTTTCAGGGCTTGCTAGCCACGGAGCTGCAGTAGGAATTATTATTTCAATGATTTTATTTATTAGAAAATTCCCTGAGTTCAAGCTATCTTGGGTGCTTGACCGAATTGTTATTCCTATCACAATAGGAGGTATGTTTGTTCGTATCGGAAATTTTATAAACTCTGAAATTAACGGAAAAGTAGTTGATAAATCTTTCACTTTTGCAGTAAAATTTTTGCAAGGAGAAAGCTGGCTTCGTCCTATAGATGCTATGCAAATCACAGGGCAAAATACTCCTAAAAAAGCCTTTGAAGAAATCATTTCTAACCCAGAATTTTCAGATATTTACAACCAAATACCTTACCGCCACCCAGCTCAATTGTATGAAGCGGTTTGCTACTTCTTCTTATTTTGGATACTTTATTATTTATACTGGAAAACAAATAAACGTAACCAGCCTTATTTCATTTTTGGTGTGTTCTTAATTGCACTTTGGACAATTCGTTTTTTTGTAGAATTTGTTAAAGAAAGCCAAGGAGGTTTCGAGAGCACTTTGGGCATTTTCTCAACTGGGCAATGGCTTAGTATTCCTTTTATTATTGCTGGTATATTTTTGTTATTTTTTAACAAAACAAAAGCCCAATGATAATGAAAAAAATAACTATCCTTGGGGCAGGAAATGTAGCCTATCATTTTGCAAAACAAATCTCTGAGAATAAAAAATTAATTTTACAACAAATTTATAACCGAAGTGAATTTAGCTCTCACTTTGACAAAATAAACACTGAAAAAATCAATGATTTATCTCAGATAAAGCCTGCTGATTTATATTTAATTTGTATAAAAGATGAAGAAATATCTTCTTTCTCTAAAAAATTACCCTTTGAAAATCAGTTAGTTGTACATACTTCAGGGAATACAGATATGCTTTTATTAGATAAAAAAAACAGACGAGGTGTTTTGTATCCTGTTCAATCATTCTCAAAAGATAAAGAGCTAGACTTCAAAGAATTATCTTTTTGTATTGAAGCTGAAAATAAAGCAGACTTACTTTTGCTTATGGATATAGCAAAAAGTTTTTCAGAAAAAATTTATATAATGGATAGTGCTCAGCGGAAATTCTTACATATTTCAGCTGTTTTTTTGAATAACTTCTCGAATCATATTTGGTTTCTAAGCGAAGAAATTTGTAAAAGGAATAATATCCCTTTTGAAATTTTAAAACCTTTATTGGCAGAAACTTATCAGAAAACTCAAGATTTATCTTTTTTTGAAGCACAAACAGGACCAGCAAGGCGAGGAGATACCCAAACTATTGATGCTCATTTGCAACTTTTAGAAAACAACGAAAAAGAAATTTATAAAATATTAACAAACTCAATACGAAATACTTATGGAAAATAAAAATTACAAAGAATACTTAAAAGATATCACAACTTTTATATTTGACATTGACGGGGTAATGACTCCTTGCCAAATATTAGTAACCACAGAAGGAGAACTTCTGCGCTCAATGAATGTTCGTGACGGTTTTGCCTTAAAACAAGCTGTAAATAAAGGCTATAATGTTTGTATTATTACAGGAGGAACAAACCAAGGCACAAAAATACGCTTCAATGATTTAGGTATTTATGACATTTATATGGGAAACAATCGTAAAATGGAACCTCTTAACGATTACATCTCTAAAAAAAATATAAAACCTGAAAATATTCTATATATGGGCGATGACATTCCTGATGTTCTACCTATGAAAACTATAGGACTTCCTACTTGCCCACAAGATGCTGTACCAGAAATAAAAAATATAGCCAAATATATATCTCATAGAAATGGAGGCTTGGGAGCTGTCCGTGATGTTATAGAACAAGTATTGAAAGTGCAAGGAAATTGGGACGAAGAATTAAGATAATTTTTTAATATGTCAAAGAAACAAAATACAAGAACAAATATTTTACCTAAAAGCAAACAACTCAAAATTTTTTGGGGAGTTATCTTTGGAGGATTATTAACAGGGTTTCTGATGTTTTTTTTAGCGTCAATAGGTTTATTTGGAGAAATGCCTACTTTTGAACGATTAGAAAACCCTGAAACTAATTTAGCAACAGAAATTGTAACTGCGGATGGGCATACTTTGGGTAAATTTTACCTAAAAGACAATCGTACTGCTGTAACTTATGAAGAATTACCCGAATACTTAGTAAATGCCCTCATAGCCACAGAAGATGAGCGTTTTCTCGAACACTCAGGTATTGATGGCAGAGGTACACTTCGTTCTATTGTTTTCTTAGGACAACGTGGGGGAGGCTCTACTATCTCCCAACAGTTGGCTAAACTGCTCTTTCACAGAGAAGGCTCTAAAAGAAAAATGGAACGTTATGTTCAGAAAATTAAAGAGTGGATTATAGCAACACGCTTAGAGCGCCAGTACACAAAGAAAGAAATTATTACGATGTATTTCAATGAATACGATTTCAATAATAATGCTGATGGTATTCGCTCTGCTGCTCGTATTTATTTTGGAAAAGAACCAAAAGATTTAAAAATCGAAGAAGGAGCTATGTTAGTAGGAATGTTCAAAAATTCCTCTCTATACAACCCTATCAAAAATCCTCAAGGGGTGCTAAATAGACGTAATGTTGTATTAGCACAAATGGAAAAAAATAGATTTATTACTACCAAAGAAAAAGATTCTTTACAACAAATCCCATTAGAGTTAAATTTCAATCCAGAGTCTCATAATGAGGGGATTGCAACGTATTTCCGTGAATATCTTCGTTCTTATATGAAAAAATGGATAGATGAAAACCCTAAACCAGATGGTAGTAAATACAACATCTATGCAGATGGATTAAAAATATATACTACAATAGATTCTCGTATGCAAACTTATGCCGAAGAAGCTGTAAAAAACCATATGAAGAATTTACAAAAAGCTTTTTTTGAAGAAAATAATCTAAAAAAGAATAAAACAGCTCCTTTTCTTAATGTTTCTCAAGAAGAAATTGATAAAATCATCAACCGAGCTATAAAAAGTTCTAATCGTTGGTACAAAATGAAAGAATTAGGTTACTCAGAAGAAGATATTCATAAATCTTTTTCTGAAAAAATACCTATGAAAGTATTTTCTTGGAACGGAACTATTGACACCATTATGTCTCCGATAGATTCTATAAAATATTATAAGTCTTTCTTACGTGCTGCTATGATGTCCTTAGAACCACAAACAGGGCATATAAAAGCGTGGGTTGGGGGTATTGATTATAAAAATTTCCAATATGACCAAGTAATACAAGGTGCACGCCAAGTAGGCTCTACATTTAAACCATTTGTATACGCTACTGCAATAGACCAATTACACTACAAACCTTGTGACCAGCTCCCTGATGTTCAAACTTGTATAGAAGAAAATAAATACGGAAACGCACAAGCCTGGTGTCCTAAAAATACAGGGGGAGGATTTAGTGGAAAAATGATGACTTTAAAGTCTGCTTTGGCTAACTCTGTTAATTCCATCACAGCCAATTTAATGGATAAAGTAGGACCCGTGCCTGTTACAAAAATGGTGCATAAATTGGGTATTACATCTGAAATACCTGAACTTCCTTCCATAGCATTAGGTTCTGCCGATATTACTCTATATGAAATGGTCGGTGCTTATGGCACTTTTGCTAATGAAGGCGTTTATGTAAAACCTATTGTTGTAACACGTATTGAAGACCGAAACGGAAAAGTATTATTTGAATATATCCCAGAAACTCACGATGTTGTAAGCGAAGAAGTTGCCAATACTGTAATAAACCTTATGGAAGGAGTTACACAATCAGGGTCAGGCGCTCGTTTAAGAACTAAAGGTAGTGATGCTTATAATTCCATTTATAAAAATGTTATTACAGGTTATCCTTATGCTTTTACCAATCCTATTGCAGGGAAAACAGGTACTACACAGAACCAATCTGATGGTTGGTTTATAGGAATGGTGCCGAACTTAGCTACAGGCGTATGGGTTGGTGGTGAAGATCGTTCAGTGCATTTCAAAGGAATTGCTTTGGGGCAAGGGGCAACTATGGCATTGCCTATTTGGGGATATTTTATGAAAAAATGTTATGAAAATAAAGAATTAGAAATTTCCAAAGGACAATTCCCAAAACCTGAAGGAATGGAAAATAACTTCAACTGTACTGGAGATGCTCTTTCTAATGATGAAGAAGGCTCTAGTGATGGTTTTGGTATTGATTTTTAAACTTTTATATTTGTTACTAAAAAGCTCCAAAAATAAAATTTTGTTTTTGGAGCTTTTTTCTCATAGATTTATTTCTATTTTTTTATAAAGAAATTCATATCTGTATTTTATCCGTCTAACCACATATGTGTGATTTCTTTTTCTTCAAATTCTATGATTAACAAGTGATCAGTGTAAATATCTGCTGCTTCTACATTGGCAAAGAGCCCTTTTTCCCCTACATCTATTCTCATATGATGTACTTCTAGGGTGTCATACCAATTATCATCAGCTTTTGGGAAAACCCCTTCGCCTTCAAATTCGTTGTTAAAGCTATTGATAATAACTTCTTTAGCAGTAGCGAACCATTCTAAGTATTCTCTTATTTTCAAAAAACATTCTTCAAAGGTAATTTGGGCATTGATAAATAACTCTAATTTGTTACCTTTTAATTTTTTATTGAAAACGAGTATTTTTTCACACTGTATCTTATACTGATGCTCGAATTTTGTTACTTTTTTTAGAGAAAAATCCTCTTTCTCAAAAGGTTTTTGCTCTCGCTTGCCTCTTAATTTGCGAATGTCCTTAATACAAAAAGTATTTTTATGCGTTTTGGCTTTATCTTCCAAAACTAATAGTTTGCTTTTTTCCTTATAATTAGTAGTATCTGCAATGCGAGAGAAAGTCTCATAAGCAGAGAGATGGTATTCTAATAAGGTGTAAGTGTCAGTAAGGATACGTTCCTCTTCCTTAGTACGTTCAGTTTTGGCTTGCAAATCGTACAACAAGTCGTAAAGAGCAATTGCTCCTTCGTGATAGTCTGTTGCTTTGCGAAAAGCATTAGAAGCATCAATATAGTGTTTTAATATTTCTGTCATTATTATTTTCATTTATTCTTTTAGAGAATTTTATAAACCTTTGAAATTATAACATATAGCAAAAATGCATTTACTTACGCTCTTTTTCTTATGAGAAAGCTCCAAAGAAGAAAATACTTGACAAAGATAATGAAAAATTCCCTAACTTAGTAGGGGAATTTTTAGAGGGAAGGAAAGATTACTTTTCTTCTTTTTTCCTTTCTAAGATAAAAAAGTGGTAAGTAGTTTTGAAAGGTTTATCTACTTCTATCTCTATAGATTCAAAGCTACAACCTAATGGTTTAAGCTCTTCTACAAGTTTTTCTTTCCATTGACTATCTCCAGAATATCTATCTGCAAAAATAGTTTTTTTATTAAGCCATTCCTTTTCAAACTGTTCTCTTTCCTTTTTATTACCATCACAAACTATTGAGATTAAGTAATCACACTCTTTTCTTTCTTCAAAGTATCTTTTAAGAGATTGTTTTTTCTCTATTTGAGGATCCTTAGGGAAATGATACTTGAACTCTATAAGTATTTCCTCTTTTGGAGATCTTTTTACAAGGGCTAGGTCTATACGAATATTTTTATTGGAATCTTTCCGATACTCTGCTATAGCTCTTTCATCTTCTTTGCATTTTTGGTTAAAGAACTCAACTAATAAGTCTCTGATATGGAGTTCTTGTTTTAGGTTAAAAAAATTGTTATTGAGTTCTGCTAATTGTACTCTAAACTCATCTGAACGAATGATTTCTAATAGTTTTTCAAACATTTTAGTCATATTTAGTTGTTACTCGCCTACTCTAAAAGGTTTTCGGCTTCCCCTATATTTTTACTATTTTTTGGTGAATGAAGCTTTTTCTGTAATTCTAATATACCATTAGGATATAGGTTTATAAAGCAAACATCCTCATCCCTATAGAATATTTTCCAAGTTTTTGTGTCTTCAGATACTTCTATGGTATCATCTCTCTCAGGGCAAATGCGATAATATTTCTCATCAAATATTACCCATATTTTCCCTTTAATAGCATCTTTAGCAGTATAATAGACCTCCGAATAATTAGCCTCAAGATAAAATAATAGATATTCAAAAAAGGTATACATAGCCATAAAATATCTCCTTTGTGTGCCAAACTTATTCCCCTTGAAAGTCTCCCAGGTTTTCTCTAATACTTCCTTTGAATATCCTCTTTCTATCCCTCTTTCAAAGAAAAGAGGTTTTATCTCATTCATTGCAAAATGCCTTTTCCCAAACTGAGCATTGAGATATTTAGCCTTTTTTTTGTAAATCCAGTCATTTTTTGAATAACCTGCATTACTTGATCTTGATAGATGAATATTCCATAAGTTTCTTTGAGAATATCCTCCATATCAGGATGTATGTGGGTTATTTGTATTGTTCCTTTTTTACTTTCAATAAGTTCATCCATCAGATTGAAATTATAAGATATTCTATTAGTTAAGGTGAAGAAGGCTACCAAATCGGTGAAAGTAGCAGGTTGTAATTTAGATAAACGATCCTCCAACTCATTAGTAGGCTTTCTTTGTCTCAAAAAAGCATAAGTTTTTTCATCATCAATAGGAATATTGTTTATATCCAGATTTATATGATACTTTTTCTCAATAAGTGAGATACTCTCTTTTATGAGAGTGAACTTCTCTATATACATAGTATGATCGTGAATAAAACCTACTATACCCTCGACAGAATAGAGGAATTCGTCTATGTAAATATTTTCATCGTAGCGCAATCCTGCTACTACAAATTCAGCAACATCAGTTTTGGTAATTTTCATGAGAAATAATTTTTAGTTGCTTAGATGATAGTAAACAGCGGGTATCCCGTTTTGCTTAGCTCGAAGCCCGACCAAAGGCAAGTGTAAAGCAAAAGGAACGCCCGCAATACGCAAGCGCTTCCACTTTACTTTCCTACACTTTTTAATATTGGTCGTATTTCGAGCTAGAAAATAAAAGCGAAACGTTATTATATGTTATCTATTTCTGTACCGTCAGTTTTTCGTATAAATTTTATTAACTTGCTGATAAAGATACAAAATTATCTTTATACTAACATCCTTTTGCCTTAATTTTCTTAATTCTCTTCTATTTTTTCTCCGTAGGATATGATATGTAATTCTTTTTGTAGTTTTTTCGCCTTAGTAATACTATCTTTGGTACCTTTTGATTGTCCGTCCCAAAAGGCAAATACCACATCGGCGTTTTCGATGATTTGGGAATTGCGTACTAGGGTTGCCCCGCATCCGTATTTTTGGTAATCAGGCTTGAAAACCAAGAGAGGTATATCCATCTCAGTAGCAAATTGAGCGGCAAGGGTATCGGCACCTTTAGCACCCCCCGATACAATGTTTTCAGGTGTCTCATGCGTGTCGATATACGCTAAAATACTTTCTTTCAATAGGGTATAGTCGCTGAAATCGCGTCCCCCAACAATGGCTATATTCATATCATTTTATTTTTATGGTGCAAATGTCCTTACTTATCGCGCCAAAACTTGTCGCTATAAGAAAAAAGTTTTATCTTTGCCAAAAAAACAAATGAGCTTAGTCAATAACTTTCTTAGGCATCGCTTCCTTATAGAACGGCTGCGCATAACTGCTCGTTCGCTTACGGATTTTGAAGATGATTTAGCCCATAGTGGGGAATATGCAGAAGTAAAGCCTTTTAGCAAGCGTACCTTACAGCGAGATTTAAAAGATATTAGAGAGATCTATCATATTGATATTCAATACAACAAATCCATTAAGAAATATGAAATTGTGGAAGATAATGACCTCTATGCTCAGAATCTTTTTGAGGCATTCGATGTATTCAGAGCGCTACAAAACTATGGGAATCTCTCCAAACTCATTGCTTTCGACCATCGCTACCCCAAGGATACTCCTCACCCAGCAGGCACGCAACACCTTTCTACTTTGCTACAAGCTATCAAGCAAAAAAAGCAGCTACAATTGCACTATTACAAGTTTTGGGGAAGCAAAGAGGTACAAATACGTACAATTGAACCTTATTTACTGAAAGAATCTCAACGAAGATGGTATGTATTGGCCTTGGATGTGGATAAGAAAGCCCTTAGAGTCTTTGGTCTTGATCGTATTAGGGCTATTGAGGATATAGGGATTAAGCGTATGTATGACCCGCCTAAGGAGATTGAACGTTTTTTTGATGATAGTTTTGGGGTATGGGTGGATAACGACCGCACTAAAGCAGAAAAAGTTATTCTTTCTTTTAAAAAGCAGGAGGGAGATTCGTTTTTCATACCGAATCCTGCTGAATACCTCAGGGCGATGCCTTTGCACCGCTCTCAAGTCTTTATTAAGGATACCCCAGAGGAAATTATCCTTTCTCTAAGAGTGAAAATTACTCCCGACTTTGTTAAGGAAATTCTCTCCTATGGGGCATATGTAAGAGGTATAGAACCTCAGCACCTTGCAGATCATATCAAAACCGAAATAAAAAACGCCTTACAGCTCTATGATATTTGACTTTTGCTATATTTACTATTTGTTAAATAATTGAAGATAATGATCTGATAATTTTGGCATTGCTCCGTGTTGTTGGCATACATAAGCAGAAACTTCAACAGCTAATGTATGGGCTTCTTCAAAAGAAAAACCTTTAAGATATGAAGCTACAAAGGCTGCCGTAAAAGAGTCTCCCGCTCCAACTGTATCTACTACTTTTACTTTTGGGGTGGGCAGAAATGATTCTTTATTTGGAGTAAGAACCAAGCTCCCATTTATTCCTTTGGTCAATATTAAAAAATTCAAATTATATAAAGTAGCCAATTTTTCACAAATTATTCTTTCAGAACCTTGCCACCCGAAGAGTTTTGCTACTTTTACGACCTCTTCATCATTAATTTTCAATATATTAGCTTGTACTAATGAATTTTCTATAATTTCAGGTGTATAATAGTTCAATCTCAGATTTATATCAAATATTTTCAAGCTTTTCTTGGGCATTGTTTTTAAAAAATGATAAATTGTTTCTCTTGAATTTTTATGCCGTTGTGCCAAAGAACCAAAACAAACAGTATCTGTATTTTGAGCTAAAAGCTTTGTTTGTTCAGAAAAAGGAATATTATCCCAAGCTACATTTTCAGGAATTGTATATTTAGGAACTCCCTGATTATCAATATAAATATCTACTGTCCCTGTAGGAAAAGATGTAGTTTCTATAAAATAATTTAATTTTTTTTCTTTTAAATTCTCTAAAATCTCCTTACCTAAAATATCATCCCCTATGGCACTAACCACACAACCATCAAAAGCAAATTGAGAAATATGATAAGCAAAATTGGCAGGAGCTCCGCCTAAAACTTTCTGATTTGGAAAAATATCCCATAAAATTTCGCCCAATCCAACTACTTTTTTCATAAATATTTTCTTTAAAATTTTCTCCAAAAATACAAAAATATTTATTAATTAACTATTATTTTATAGTTATTTTTAAAACTACAACCTTTTTTATTGACCATAATTTTTCACAAAAAAAATAGGCTATCTTGGAGATAACCTATTCTATTTGCTTTTATTACTTTATACCTTTTTGCTCTAATATAATAATAATTTCTTTTAATATTTTTCCTAGCCTAAGGCTACATCCATAACCATCATTACAACAAAGCCTGCTAAAAAACCAATTGTAGAGACATCTGTATTTCGATTTTGCTGAGATTCTGGAATTGTTTCCTCTACCACTACATAAATCATAGCCCCTGCTGCAAAAGCTAAAGCATAAGGTAATACAGGCGTAAAAAATACCACTGAAAAGGCTCCTAAAACACCTGCTATAGGCTCCACAACAGCTGACAATTGTCCATAAAAGAAACTTTTTCTACGACTAAGCCCCATTCTCCTTAAAGGCATAGAAACAGCTATCCCTTCTGGAAAATTTTGTAACCCAATCCCAATAGCTAAAGTAACAGCTCCACCTATTGAAGCCTCGGGTATCCCTGCAGCTACTCCTCCAAAAAGCACCCCAACAGCCAACCCCTCAGGAATATTATGTAAAGTAATAGCCAAAACAAGTAATGTTGTTCTTTGCCAAGGAGATTTTACCCCTTCTGTTTGCTTAAAATTAGCATGAAAATGAGGTAAAAGTCTATCAAGAGCATAAATAAACATTGCCCCTGTTAAAAATCCTACTACTGCTGGTATTACTTTTACAAATCGTTCTCCTTCGCTCATTGCTATGGCAGGGATAAGCAAACTCCACACACTTGCCGCTACCATTACCCCTCCTGTAAAACCAAGCATACCATCCATTACTGCTTTATTACTATTCTTAAAAAAGAATACTAAACTAGCTCCAAGAGCTGTTACTCCCCAAGTAAATAAAGTAGCATATAGAGCTGCCAATACAGGATTTATAGTTCCTAAATAATTAATTATTGTCTCCATTTTTTATCTTTCATTTTCCACGAGGTGCAAAGATACAAAAAATATTCAGATTAATAAAAACATTTTTTAGTGTAATCTAAATATATTATTTAAACAATAAAAAAACCTTGATAATTAGATTTATATCAAGGCTTGAAATTTTATAATTAAAAATATTATTTACCTAATGCTTCTGCTCCTGCAACTATTTCAAGTATTTCATTCGTAATTGTTGTTTGTCGAGCTTTATTATAAGTAAGTTTCAATTGGTTACGAAGCTCTGTTGCATTATCAGTTGCCTTATGCATTGCTGTCATTCTAGCTCCGTGTTCTGCGGCAAATGAGTCTCGAAGCGCCTTATACAATTGCATTTTGAGAGATTTTGGTATCAATGCATCTACAATTGTTTGTTTTGATGGTTCATAAATATAATCCAAAGAAGCTTCATTATTTTCAGATACAGGCTGAATAGGTAAAAATATTTCTTCTGTTACTACCTGAGTAGCCACATTTTTAAAACTATTATACAATAAAATAATTTTATCGTAAGTACCTGATTGATAAGCATTCATTAATTCCTCTGCTATTGGTGTTATTTTAGCAAATGAAAGCGAATCAAAAATATGTTCATCAAAGCAAACTACTTTTCCTGTTTTTCGTAGTATATCATTCCCTTTTTTCCCAATAGTACGGAAAGTTACATTTTTACCTTCAAAACGCTCAGAAATAGCCAAAGCTTGCTTAATAATATTAGAATTAAAGGCACCACAAAGACCTCTATCTGAAGTAATTGCAAGCACTAAAATATTTTCAGGAGACTCAGTACGAGGCATAAAAGGATTACTTTCTCCCAAGGCAGACCCCAATGAATTGAGTAACTCATTGAGTTTGTTTGCATAAGGTTTCATTGCCATTATGGCGTCTTGTGCTTTTTTAGATTTGGCCGCAGAGACCATTTTCATTGCACTAGTTATCTGCATTGTAGAATTAATGGAGGCTATTCTACTTCGTATTTCTTTTAAATTTGCCATATTCTAAATGAGTACTTTAACTTTACTCTAATATTCTTTTCTTTAATTTTTGGTAATTACTTTTTGAAAGTAATTGAAATATTCACTCTGATAATTTATATTTTTCTATAAAGAATATTTTTGATAAACATCAATATCTTTAACTTTTCCAAATATTGGATTTTTAGACTTTAACAACTGTTTTGCTTCTATGTCAATATCTTCCAAATCAAACCCTTGTATAGTTCTTCCTAACAAGAATGACACCATATAATCTTGCCAATTCTTACTATTTTGTTTGGCTATTTCTGATATTTTTTGCAGAATACTCCACATTTCTTCCTCAGAAATAAAACCACACCAATAACACCATTTTGATAAAGAAGCTGCCCTACACACATCCCAAGCGTATGCCGTTTTTACAGCTTCTACTTGCTCTAATTCTATTTCTAATTTTTTAGCAATAGCTTTTTGTATTTTCGCAAGTTTTGGCGAAGATTGGTCAAATAATGGTTGAAAAGATAATGAACGTTGTAATTCTAACAATTCTGATAAAATTTGTTTAGCATCTGATGAATTACTAATCTGCCATTGATTACGCAATCCATAAATGTACTTATCTAATCCTTGATTTGGAACTATACTTAATATTTCTTCCCCTCTATGGTATGATAATATTGCTCCAAAAGCAAGTAATCGCTTTTGTTCCTCAGATAAGGGATTTTGATTAATACTTCCTACCTGATTTTGTAACTTCTTTTTACTAATAACAAATGAATAGTAAAACTTATAGCCATATAACAATACAATAACAGCTATAATAAAATAAATGTATGTTGGCATAAAATAATTTAATAATAAATTTAATAATAAATTTAATAATAAATTAGTTAGTGAATATTTTTAATTTTTATCAGAGTGAATATTTTTTTATTATATAAATTTCGCAGCTACTTCTTTTGCAACTTTCTCTAAAATAGCCGTAATTTCATCATTGATTTTACCTGCTTTAAGCTCTAACAATGTAGATTCATAAGCAGTACGAAGAGTTTCTAAATAATCTTTTTCAAACTCTTTAACTCGCTCTACAGGAATTTGACGAAGTAAATTCTTAGAACCTACATAAATAATAGCCACTTGGTCTTCTACCTTATAAGGGTCATTTTGAGATTGTTTAAGAATTTCAACATTTCGTTTTCCTTTCTCAATAACGTTACTTGTTGCAGCATCAAGGTCTGAACCAAATTTTGCAAAAGCAGCCAATTCACGGAATTGAGCTTGGTCAAGTTTCAAAGTTCCAGCTACTTTTTTCATTGACTTAATCTGAGCAGAACCTCCTACACGAGACACAGAAATACCTACGTTAATAGCTGGACGTACACCAGAGTTAAATAGGTCTGACTCTAAAAATATCTGCCCATCTGTAATAGAAATTACGTTCGTAGGAATATAAGCTGATACGTCTCCCGCTTGAGTTTCTATAATAGGTAAAGCCGTTAGCGAACCTCCTCCTTTTACAATTGGTTTAAGAGCCTCAGGAAGGTCATTCATATTACGTGCTACGCTATCATCTTTGATAATTTTTGCGGCACGCTCCAAAAGACGAGAATGTAAGTAGAAAACGTCTCCAGGGTAAGCTTCACGTCCTGGTGGGCGACGAAGTAAAAGAGACACTTCACGATATGCCATAGCTTGTTTAGAAAGGTCATCATAAACAATAAGAGCAGGACGCCCCGTATCACGGAAAAACTCACCTATTGCTACACCAGCAAAAGGAGCATAAACTTGCATTGGAGCTGGGTCTGAAGCATTTGCAGCAACTATAGTTGTATAAGCCAAAGCACCTGCATCTTCTAATATTTTAGCTATCCCTGCAACAGTAGAAGCCTTTTGTCCAATAGCTACATAAATACAATATACAGGTTTGCCAGCATCATAAAATTCTTTTTGATTAAGAATCGTATCTATACAAACGGTTGTTTTCCCTGTTTGTCTATCTCCAATAACTAATTCTCTTTGCCCTCTACCTATTGGAATCATTGCATCAATAGCTTTAATTCCTGTTTGTAGAGGTTCATTTACTGGTTGACGGAAAATAACACCTGGTGCTTTACGTTCAAAAGGCATTTCGTAAAGCTCTCCTAAAATAGGACCTTTCCCATCAATAGGTTCACCCAAAGTATTAATTACACGTCCAACAATGCCCTCTCCTACTTTTATAGAAGCAATTGTTTTAGTTCGTTTTACAGTATCTCCTTCTTTTATTTGAGTAGAAGAACCTAATAATACCACCCCAACGTGGTCTTCTTCAAGGTTTAATACAAGACCTTCTTGTCCTGATTCAAAACGAACTAGCTCACCGTTTTCTACCTTAGTAAGTCCAAAAACACGAGCTATCCCATCTCCTACTTCAAGCACTGTTCCTACTTCTTCTAAGGAAACAGACTCATCAAAGTTTGCTAATTGTTTTTTAAGAATTGCTGATACTTCAGCTGCCTTTATTTGTGCCATTTTTAAATTCTTTTAAAGATAATTATATTATATATGAATATCTTTTATAGTTAATATTTTTTATTTAAACAAATACATTTTCTTGGAAATTATTTCTAATAATATTTAATTTATTAGAAACACTTGCATTATATTGTAAGTCGCCAATACGTAGAATGAAACCTCCTATGATATTTTCATCAATTTTATTTTTCAAAGAAATATTTGTTTTCCCTGTCAATTGTTCTACTTTTGCTAAAAATTTATTTTTTAAAGAATCTGAAATAGGTTGTGTTGTTATAACCACAGCTGTTTCATTATCTTTATATTGGTTATACTGCAAAATAAATTCTTTTGCTATTGCATAAGTAGAAGACATTCTTTTATTTTGAGCTAACATACCAAAAAATCTTCCTAAAACTTCAGATTTTTCTGAGAAAATAGCTTCTAAAATATTCTTTTTAAGCTCAGATTTAACAACTGGTGAGCGCAACAATGAACGCAACTCCGTATTTTCGTGAATTACATTTACCAAAGACTGCATTTCTTCACAGAGAACATCTTCCTGTTTTTTCTCTATGGCAAAACTAAGCAATGCTTTGGCGTATCTTTTAGGAACTTTTACAGACTGCATACGATTATTTTAGAGTGATATCGTTTAATAAATTACCTATCAATTCTTCTTGTTTAGCTTGTGAAGAGAGTTCCTTAGAAATTACTTTTTGAGCTATCTCTAAAGAAATATCTGCTACTTGATTTTTAAGCTCTGCTAAAGCTGTTTTTTTCTCATTTTCAATAGAAATTTTAGCCTGTGTTATTATTTTTTGGCTTTCAAGTTGTGCTTCCTCTTTAGCTTGATTTACAATTTTATCTTTTATCTCACGAGCTTCCTTAAGCATAGCATCTCGCTCTGCTCTTGCCTGTGCCAATAGCTTTTCATTATCTGCTTTCAAGTTAGCCATTTCTTTTTTTGCCTCCTCTGCAGAAGCTAAAGCATCATTAATTGATTTTTCTCGTTCTTTTATAGCTTTAAGAATAGGCTTCCAAGCATATTTTGTTAATAAAAATAACAAAATAACAAAAACAATAATTGTCCAAAAACTAAGACCTTCGGGTTTTAAAATATCCATTTTTTATACTTTTTACTCTATTTTTTGTTCTTTGAAAATCCGCTCTGGAACCAACCGTTACAGAACGGATTTTATTTTTAGCTTGATTATTTTACTAAGGCAACAACCACTGCAAAAAGAGCAACCCCTTCAATAAGAGCAGCTGCAATAATCATAGCTCCTTGAATTTTTGAACCAGCTTCTGGCTGACGAGCGATACCTTCCACTGCGGAAGCACCGATTTTACCAATACCAAAACCTGCTGCCAATGCTGCAATTGCAGCTCCAATTCCTGCTAAACTCATAATTAAAAATTATTTATAAAATTAATACTAAATTTACTTGATTAATGATGTTCCTCTGCTACTGCTCCTCCAATAAACAAAGCTGAAAGCAATGTAAATACATATGCCTGAATAAATGCAACCAAAAGCTCTAATATATTGATAAAAAGAGCCATAGGCACAGAAACTAATGAAATATAAACAGATTTAAATATAAATATAAGACCTATCAAACTCATTATGATAATATGTCCTGCTGTAATATTTGCAAACAATCTGACCATTAAAGAGAAAGGTTTTGTAAACATACCTATCAACTCTACAGGTATCATAATAGGAGCTAACCAAAGAGGCACACCAGGAGTCGCAAAAATATGTTTCCAATAATGTTTATTCCCACTAAAAGTAGTGATTAAGAATGTAGCAAGCGCCAAAGTCCCTGTAAAAATAATATCATTAGTAAGAGTACCCGAAATAATAGGCACTAAACCTAATAAATTCCCTATTAAAATAAGAAAAAATACTGTAAGCAAATAAGGCATAAATTTCTCATATTTATGGCTACCAATATTAGGAATAGCAATATCATCTCTAACAAAAAGCACCAAAGATTCCATCAAATTGGCAAATCCTTTTGGAGCTTGTACTTTTTCTGATTTTTTGTAAGACCTTGCTACAGTTGTAAATATTAAAAATATAACTATTGCAGTAAGGAATAAAACCACTACATTTTTAGTAATCGAAAAATCTAATGGTCTTAAATTCTGCACTTTATGAGCCTCATCATAATTTACACCTCCTTGTGCATAATAAATTTGCCCGTGAATTTTAGCAAATTCTTGATTGCCTTTTTTTACAATTACTTGCCCTGAATCATCGTGATGAAATTCACTTGACATAAAAGTAACAAGTCCTTCATTTGTCCATAAAATGACAGGAAGCGGAACAGAAACATTCCCCCACAAATGATAGTCGTGCGCATCTGCAATGTGATGCATTATAAACTCAGTTATATTCTCTTCTTCTTTTGCTTCTTGTGGGTTTGCCCAACTTTCAAAAGTAAAGAGTAAAACACTCAGTAATAAAAATTTACCAATGATTTTTCGTATCATTACAGTGAATTATTTAATAT
>CALFOY010000053.1 GCA_937919265.1 uncultured Capnocytophaga sp.
CTATTTTATGGATGCAAAATTACATTTTTTTTACTAAAAAAACCATTTCAAATTACTTTAAAATGGTTTTTATAAAAAATAAATATTATTCTAATCCACGAGCTTTAAGTAGAGGCGTAATTGTAGATAATTTCCCTCTAAATTTTTCATACATTTGTTGATAGTCTTCTGTATTACCACGAGATAATACCATATCTCGAAGGCGTTGCCCATTTTCACGAGTTATTCCTCCATTTTCTTCAAACCAATTAAAGGCATCGTGATCTAACATTTCTGAGTACTGATAAGAATAATACCCAGCTCCATATCCTCCTCCAAAAATATGAGAAAAATAAGTAGAACGATAACGAGGAGGTACCTCTTTAGGGAATTTTTTCATAGCTTGCTCTTCTTCGAATAGAGTTACATTATCTATTTCTTCAATATCAGAAAGAGTATGCCATTGCATATCTAAAAAAGCAGCCAATAAAACCTCTGTAAAGGTATAACCTTGATTAAAAGATGAAGCCTTTTTTATTTTTTCAATCAATGATTGAGGAATTATTTCTTTTGTTTGATAATGAAAAGCATAATTCTTTAAAATATCAGGATATAAAGCCCAATTTTCATTGAATTGAGACGGAAATTCTACGAAATCTCTTGCTACTGCCGTTCCTGAAAGTGAAGGATACTTCTGGTCTGCAAAAAATCCGTGCAATGCGTGACCAAATTCGTGATATAATGTTTCTACTTTGCTATATGTAAGTAGTACGGGAGCATTTCCTGAAGGTTTTGTATAGTTACAAACATTATAAATAACAGGTTTTTGCTCTAATAATTTCGTTTGTGTTACAAAACTACTCATCCAAGCTCCCCCTTTTTTCGATTCTCTTGCATAAAAATCTCCATAGAACAACCCTAAAGCCTCTCCTGACTCTTCAAAAAGCTCATATACAACCACATCTGGGTGATATACGGGAATATCTTTTCGTTTTTTGAAGGTAATTCCATATAACCTTGTAGCTGCATAGAATACTCCATTTTCAAGAACGTTGAATAATTCAAAATAAGGCTTTATTTGACTTTCATCTAAGTCATATTTTTGTTTTCTAACCTTCTCTGCATAATAATCCCAGTCATATGGAGCTATATTTTCTTCTATTTTTCCACCTTCAGAGCTTATTATTTTCTTTATATCTTCTGCTTCTTCTTTTACTTTCTTAGTTGCTATGGGTAGAAGCTCATTAAAGAAATTGAATACTACCTCTGGCGTCTTTGCCATTGATTTTTGCAAAGCCCATTCTGCATAGTTATTATACCCTAATAATTTTGCTTTCTGAGCTCTTAGTTTTGCTATTTTTGTAATTATTTTCTCTGTAGCATACTCTCCTTTTATGGCTCTATTCCAAGATTTTTCATATAATTTTTTTCTTGTTTCTCTATTTTTTAAAGAAATAAAGAAAGGTTGCTGGGTCGTATTTAACAAAGGTATTTTCCAGCTTCCATCTTTCTGTAATATGGTTTCTTTTTCCTCTTTAGTTAGCCCTTCTAATTCTTCTTCATTAGTAACAATTAATGCATTTTCTTTACGATTTTGTAATGTATTTAGGTTAAATTGATTTACTAATGTTGCTAACTCTTCATTTATCTTTTTTAATTCTTGTTTATCCTTTTCGGAAAGATTAGCTCCACTAAAAATAAAGGTTTCATAGTAAAATTCTAACAATCTATTAGATTCAAAATCTAATTTTAATGCTTCTTTTTCTTCATAAATCTTTTTAATTTTTAGAAATAATTCATTATTTAAGAATATAGAATCTCTATGAGAAGATAATTTTGGTGAAACTTCTTTTTGTACCTCTTCTAATGTTTCATTTGTATTAGCACTTGTAATTGCAAAAAAGACATTTGTTACACTTCTTAGCTCTTTCCCACTTTTTTCAAGAGCTATTATTGTATTTTCGAAGGTTGGAACTTCTTTATTTTCTATAATTTTTGTAACTCTTTCTTTTTGTAATTGCATAGCCTCAAAGATAGCTTCTTTATAGTGTTTATCTTCTATCTTTGAGAAGTCTGGTGCTCCATATGGGAGATTACTTTTTTCTAATAAAGGATTTTTTATTATATTTTTTTCCATTATTTATTTATTATTATACTT
>CALFOY010000054.1 GCA_937919265.1 uncultured Capnocytophaga sp.
TCGTCGGCAGCGTCAGATGTGTATAAGAGACAGATGTTTGGTTGTATAATAAAAAAATATTATTTTTGCAAACATATTAATATAATATTGAAAATCAATAGAGTATAATGAGTTTCTCATAAAAAGATTTTCAAAATAAGAAAAAGATATACATACTAATTTAAAAGAATATAAACTATGTTGGAGCATAATTATAGAATATTTAATTCTATTTTAGATAATGATTTTTATAAATTTACAATGCAATGTGCTGTTGTAAAATTATTCCCATCTATCAAGGGGCGATATGAGTTCATCAATAGAGGAAATCACGAATTTCCTGATGGTTTTGCAAAAGTAATGCAAGAAGCAGTAAATCAAATGGCTACATTGAAGTTGTCAAAAGAAGAAAAACAATTCCTGAAATCTTCTTGTCCGTACCTCAATGCAGCGTATATAGATTTTCTGGAAGGTTATCGTTATGACCCTTCTGAGGTGCAAATAGAACAAAACGGTAAAGAACTTTCGGTTAAAGTGGAAGGATATTGGTACAGAACTATTCTCTGGGAAGTTCCGCTCTTGGCTATGATAAGCGAATTATACTATAAATTAACTAGAGCAGTAGGTTGTAGTGATGAGGAGATACAGAATAGAACTATTGAGAAGATAAAGTTATTCGAGAACCTTGATGTAGTTTTTGCAGAGTTCGGAACAAGACGCAGACATTCATATCACACTCAAGATGTGGTAATGAGAGCGCTCACGAAGTCTCAAAAATATAATTTTTCGGGTTCTAGTAATGTTCATTTCGCTATGAAATATCAAGTGAAGGCAATCGGGACTCACGCACACGAGTGGTTTATGTTCCACGCAGCAGAATATGGCTTCAAGATGGCAAATGCAATGTCATTAGAGTCTTGGGTTGATGTTTATAGAGGTGATTTGGGTGTAGCCTTGTCTGATACTTATACGAATGATGTGTTTTTCAAACAATTTGATAAAAAATTCAGTAAATTATTCGATGGTGTAAGGCACGATAGTGGAGATCCGATAGATTTTGCTAATAAAACAATTGAACATTATAAAAAAATGGGAATCAATCCGTTGTCTAAATATATAATCTTCTCAGATGGACTTACACCAGAGAAGATAGAATCTATAACAATGGCTTGTAGAGGTAAAATAGGGATTTCTTTCGGTATAGGAACTAATTTGACAAATGATGTAGGCTTAAAACCTATGAATATCGTTATGAAACTTACAGAAGTACTTACTTCTGATAAAGAATGGGTTAAAACAGTAAAACTTTCTGATGAACCTAAAAAACATACCGGTGATAAGAGAATGATTGAGCTAGCAAAAGAAATTTTATTAATAAAATAATGAGTATTTTAAAGAAAACAAATATTATATCATACCTTTGTATGATAATTGGCGTATTTTTATTATATCTACAATCCAATAAAGAATATAGATTCTTCCAAGAGCAATATATACTCATTGGCGGACTACTGTTTTTAGTTGTAGGAATTTATACTTTATCAAAAAAATTGTCTTCCAAACGGAAAGATAATTGATTTCTATAAAATAAGGTAAAAAATAACTATAAATAAAATAAAAATTGATGATACAGATAGGAGATAAGGTTGAAGTAATTGATGAACTCATAAAAGGAGTAGTTAAAAATATAGTCCAAAATCAAATTAGTATAAAAACTGATGATGGATTAGAATTTTTATTTGATAAAGATAGGGTTGTTAAGATAAATGAAGGAGAAATTACTTTAAATATCCCTCAGTCAGAAGATTTTTTATTTGAAAAAGAAGAGAAAAAGACTAAAAAAAATTATTCAACTCCAAAAAAGGATAAAAATATCAAGATAATGGAAATAGATTTGCATATTGAACAACTTGTAGATAATCCAAGAGGAATGCAAAACTATGAAATATTAACAAAACAGCTCAATGTAGCAAGATATCAACTTGAATTGGCTATTGAAAACCGTTTCCAGAAAGTAATTTTTATTCACGGAGTAGGAGAGGGGGTATTAAAATTAGAATTAGAATATCTTTTAGGTCGATATAATAACATTTCATACTATGATGCTGATTATGCTAAGTATGGGCAAGGCGCAACAGAGGTATATATACACCAATCCAAAAGATAAAATATAGAAAAATTGATAAAAACATAAGAACGAAAATAAAATTATATTCTTGTAGTATATTTTTATAGTATTTTTAATTAAAAACAACATAAAATGAAAACAAGAGAAAAAGTTTCATTATTAAGAGAACAAATGAAGGCTAATGATTTAGGAGCTTTCATAGTGTATAGTGCAGATCCACATATGAGTGAATATCTTCCTGAATTCTGGCTTGAAAGAGCGTGGATTTCTGGTTTCACTGGTTCTGCAGGTTTTGCAGTTTTTACCTTAGATAAGGCGGGCGTTTGGACAGACTCTCGTTATTTTGTACAAGCAGCTACCGAACTAAATGAAACAGGTATAGATTTATTTAAAGATGGAGTAGAAGGTACACCAAACTATATAGATTGGTTACTATCGGAGCTTCCTGAGGGTACAAAAGTAGGTGTAAATGGGCTATGTACGGCTCATTCTAATTGGGAATTGCTCTCAAAGAGACTACAAAGTAAAAAAATAACATTGGTAGATATTCCATTACTTGAAAAAATATGGAATAATAGACCAAAAGACGCCGAAAATCCTATATTTATACATCCATTAGAATTTGCAGGACAATCTGTAGAAGATAAATTAGCTAAAATTCGTTCTGAAATGGCTAAAAAGTATGCCGCAGATAGCCATATTGTAACCTCTCTTGATGATGTAGCTTGGATAACCAATCTTCGAGGAAGTGATGTAGCTTATAATCCTGTATTTTTAGGATATTTATATATAACAAAAGATGTAGCAAAACTTTTTGTAAGTGAAAAGAAATGTGATACTTCTGTAAAGAAACACTTACAACAAGCAGGAATAGAGCTTTATCCTTATGAGGATTTCTTTTCGGAATTATCAAAACTGAAAGACCAAAAAATACTAATCTCTTCTAATGCTAACGAATCTATTTATCATATATTAAAAGATAAAAATACTTTTATAGAAGCAGAACCACCTTCTCAGTTACTAAAAGCAGTTAAAAATAAAACGGAATTGGAAGGTTTCCGAACTGCAATGGTGAAAGACGGTGTAGCTATGGTAAATTTCTTATATTGGTTAGAAAATCAAGTAGGAAAAGAGGAAATGGATGAGTATTCTATAGGTCGTAAATTGGAAAACTTCCGTGCAGAGCAATATAATTTTGTAGGCAATAGTTTTGGGGAGATTGTTGGCTATCAAGGTAATGGAGCTATAGTTCATTATTCTGCAAAAAAAGACTCAGCTAAGAAGGTAACCAACAAAGGAACACTTCTGATAGATTCAGGAGGGCAATACAGAGAGGGAACAACAGATATTACTCGTGTAGCAGTGTTAGGAGAATATAATCAAGACTTCAAGAAAGATTATACATTAGTACTGAAAGGGATGATTAATTTGGCAATGGCAAAATTCATCAAAGGAACACGAGGAGTACAATTGGACGCTTTTGCACGTATGCCACTTTGGTTAGAGCATAAAGATTATGGACACGGTACAGGACACGGTGTAGGGAGTTTCTTGAACGTCCACGAAGGCCCTCAGAATATCAGAAAAGACTTGAAAGATATCCCTTTATATGAAGGTATGGTATGCTCTGACGAACCTGGAATATATATAGAGGATAAATATGGTATAAGAATAGAAAATTTGATAGCTGTTCAAAAAGATGGAGTTTCTGAATTTGGAGAATTTTTCTCTTTTGAGGTACTTACATTATGCCCAATAGAAACAAGTTGTATAGAAGTATCTTTACTAACAGAAAAAGAGAGAAAATGGCTCAATGACTATCATTCAAGAGTAGAAAAAGTACTTTCGCCTCTTTTAGAAGAGTCTCAAAGACAATGGCTTCAACAAAAATGTAAAGCAATATAGTTTTCCTCAATTTAAATAATAAAAAAAGATATAGAAATGACAAATTCTATATCTTTTTTTCGTTTTTATATTACTTTTTTATATTAATTCAGCAAGTTTTTTAGTTAATTGCTTTCTGTGATAGTTAGATATTTCAGAAGAATTAGTGGTTAGATTTCCTTTTTTGAATAAATCATAATAATTTAGTATAGTATGCTTAATTTTTTGGTAATTATCAGACGGAACAACAGTGCCTGTGTTAGTTTGTTTTATGATTTCGCCTGCGTCCCACTCTTTGTAGCCCATAGCTAAAATAGGTCGGTTAGCAGCCATATATTCAAATAGCTTTCCAGGTATTATTCCTTGTGTTTTTTCGTGATTTATTTCTAATAATAGGAGAATTTGAGAATAATGTTGTAATTCAATAGCTTCATTATGGGAAATATATCCTTTAAATTCTGTATATTTATATAATTGATGAATTTTTAAATCAGAAATAACCTCATCACTCACTTTTCCTGCTAAACACAGATGTAAATCATTGGCAAATTCTTTATTTTCATTTACTAAATCTTCTAAAACTTGCCATAAAGTTTTAGGATTTCGTTCTGTTAATAAAGAGCCAATGTGTGAAATAAAAAATTTACTAGAAGGAATAATATTTTGTGATAATTCATCATCAAAACCATTAGTTATCAATACGATAGGTTGTTCCGTTTTACTCTGAAATTCTTTTTTTGTACTAGGACTTGTAACAATAATAGTATCGGCGCTTTGTAGAACGCTTTTCTCCAAATCGGAGTGTTTTTTTGCAGAACTTTTAGTTAATCTCAGTTCAGAATGGTATCCAATATTTGTCCAAGGGTCTCTAAAATCGGCTATCCATCTAATATTTAATCTTTTTTTAAGTTCTTTTCCAATTAAATGAACACTATGAGGAGGGGCGGTAGTAATAATAGTATCTATTTGGTTTTCAATTATATATTTTTCTAAATATTTTACAGAAGGTTTTACCCATAAAACACGAGCATCGGGTATAAAAACATTGCCTCGTACCCAAAGTAATAATTTATCAACCCAGTTTAATTGTTTGGAGGGGATAATTCCTGAACTTATTTTCTTTGTTTTCTCTTTTGAGAATAACGAAGCTAAGGAATAAGGTTCTATAATCTTTTTTTTAAGGATAGTTATATTTTTTGGCAAATCATCTCCTATATTTTTATCAATAATAGGATAAGTAGGGTTTTCAGGAATATAAACAATAGGCTCAATACCAAAATTTCGTAGATATTTGACAAATTTAAGCCATCTTTGTACTCCAGGACCGCCAGCAGGAGACCAATAATAGGTAATAATAAGTACTTTTTTCATTAATTTTATTCTTGAAGATAGTAAAAAAATATACTGAAAGTAAAAGTATTACTTCCAGTATATTTTTAGAGGATATTAATAATTATTTTAATAGATTTTTAATACCAGCCATTTCTTTATATTTTTTACGGGCTTCTTCGGCAGGGTACCCAAAGTAAGTTTGTTCCCCATCTAATGATTTTGAAATTCCACTTTGTGCTAAAATAACTGCTTTTTTCCCAATAGTAATTCCACTTGTCATTCCTACCTGTCCCCATATAGTAACTTCATCTTCAATAACAACACAACCAGCAATTCCTACTTGTGAAGCGATAAGGCATTTCTCTCCAATTACAGTATCGTGACCAATATGCACTTGATTGTCAATTTTAGTACCTTTTTTTACAGTAGTATCACCAGATACTCCTCGGTCAATGGTACATAGAGCACCCAAATCTACATTATCTTGAATAACAACTCGCCCTCCAGATTTTAGCCTATCAAAACCTTCTGGTCTTTTTTTATAATAAAAAGCATCTGCTCCTAAAATAGTTCCTGCATGGATATTAACATTATTCCCGATAATACAATCGTCATAAATACTTACGTTAGAGTGGATTATACAATTATCTCCTATTTTAACATTATTTCCAATAAAAGCACCTGGTTGTATAATTGTATTTTCACCTATTTGAGCAGAAGGTGCTATTAAACTTGTAGATTTTTGGAAAGGTTTAAAGAATTCAGTTAGTTTATTAAAATCACGAAAAGGGTCATCTGATATGAGTAAGGCTTTCCCTTTTGGGCATTCTACTTGTTTGTTAATGAGTATAATAGTAGCTTTGGATTGTAGGGCTTTATCGTAATATTTTGGGTGATCAACAAATACAATATCTCCTTCCTCTACGATATGAATTTCATTCATTCCTAAAACAGGAAAATCCTCATCACCAACAAAAGATGAATTAATAATAGTTGCGATTTGTTTTAAAGTATAAGTTTGTGGAAACTTCATTTGTTATTAATTTTTATCAGAAAAACTTAAATATTGTTCATATCTTTTATCAATCATTTTCTTGATTTCTAGATAATTCTCAGGAGTATATTCATAATTATAATAATCTATATTGTAATTATCTCCATAATAATTTTTTATAAAATTATCATAATCTTTTAAATAGGAAGAAAATGTTTGCGCAAATTTGCCTCGTTCATCTCTGTAATAAGCATTCATAAAGCGCTTACCTTTTGAGCTAAGTTCTTCACTACTTAGTATTCCATCCAAATCAATCAGTAATAAGTCTTTAAAATTTATAGAAGATTGCCGTTCAAGATAAGAATCTATAATTTCCATAATATCAGGATGTAAGAAGTGGTTTTCATAACTCCATTGCAGAAAGAAAGCTATTGGAGCAGCCACCTTGTCTTCAGGAATATTTTCAGGCGTATTTTCCGCTTGAATGTGCCATTGTACTTTGTCATAAACGGTAAGTGCCATAATTTTTATTTTTGGTTAATTGAGGCAAAGATAAAAAAAATTAAATATTTTACCAAAAAAAATAATATTTTTAACTTTAAATATTTTGAAAAATAACTTTATTTTGTATTTTAT
>CALFOY010000055.1 GCA_937919265.1 uncultured Capnocytophaga sp.
GTCGGCAGCGTCAGATGTGTATAAGAGACAGATAATTGATAATCTGTGTATTAATCCCGATTAGGGCAAGCCACCCGACACCTCTGGTTCGGGTTCGGCTTGCTATTTTTTTCATTCATTTTTTCGTCTGAAAATACCCTTTGGAAAATCTTATTCCCATTAAGATTTTATCCTTTTGAAAATAGCAAAATTTTTAAGATTTCTCCTGTGGGGATACCAAATTTCTCCCTTAAAAATGAATATAAAAACATAATAATCAAACACATAATAATTATTCCAAGTAAAAATTTCTCTTTTATTTCTCCTGACATTCTCCTTAAAGAAAATAATTTTTTATAAACATCTGATAACCAAACAACTACAGAACGGCGGAAATTCATTCCGTCGTTCCCTCTTGCTTCTACTTTTTTGAGGTCAAAAATGGGTCAAAAATAGCCAGCGTATGAGAGTTATTCTGCCCCCTCCCCGCTCCCTCCATAGAGCTGGGGGAGGGGGTGGAAATAACTCGGATTACTCACAAGGTAGAGATTATTTTAATGCTGAAAATAAAAAGAACAAATGCGAGCTGGCGCGGCTTTGGCTGTATAATCTACCATAGGTAGATTAGTTTTTGATATACAAAAACATACCTTGCTATTCTCTTTTAGAGGACTGTTTTTTTAATGGAAAGAAAAAATCTTAGCTATAATAAACCTTATATGTTTTTCTGTGAAAAAACATACATACAAATACACATACAGACATATTTATATAGATATATGAGAATAAACATATATAGTAATATATTTATCCCCATACATACGAGTTCCGAGTATGTTACCCTCCTCGATAGAGAGGCAAAGATTGTCTTTTGTATATACAAAGACACATCTTGCAACTTCAAATGACCATGTAGGAAATTCATCACCCCAGGGATAACCATGCACTATTTTACGCACCCCCTCGCCCTGGGATACCCTCCGAAGCAGCCTAAAAATGTTACAAAAATGTTAAAGCACCACCGCCCAGTTTGAAAGAAAAAATCTGACCTGACTTTCTTTTTTTTGAAAGTTCCATTTTCTTTTTTTTCAGCATTGAATTTTTCCTTTCCCATTAAGTTTTTCAAGAACCATTTTTAAAAATTCTGACTTGCTATTTAAGTCAGAACTTACTAATGACTTTACCAAATTTCGGAAGAAGAGCCGCAAAACCAATATTTACGAGGGTTTCAAAGGTTTTCAAATTTGCTAAATACGACTTTTTTAATACTAAATACGACTTTTTTAATACTAAAAATCTTTTGAACTACGACTTTTTTAATACTAAAACAAAAATAATAAGACTTTGTTTTGTGCATGTCGTTTTTTGTTATTACCTTTGTCTCGAATTAAATACGACATCTTTAATACTAATCTAACTATATAGTAATATGGCAGTTATCAAGAATAAAGAAGTGTTGCAGTCATATATCATTACTGCGGCTAAGTATGATTTCTCTATCTATGAGAAACGAATACTATATCGTCAAATTGAGATAGAGCAGGAGTTGTTGCAAGGACAGAAAATTAGACCTAATGTTAGAATTGAAACCAATCTTTGGAAAGACAAAAAGTATACTATCCCTGTAAAGTGGTTGCTTAAAGATGAAGATGATAAGAACCATTACCAAATAAGGAAAGCGTTTAAGGCTCTAATGAGTAAGATTATAGAGTACGAAACTCCTGAAGCTGTAGGAGCTTTCCCTCTAATTCAAAGGTTTGAGCTAAATAAGAGAAGCGAGTATGTAACTTGGCAAGTTCCGCATGAGATAGTAGATGTAATAGTCAATTTCGCTAGGGGCTTTCGTAAGTTTGAGCTTCTGACCGCAATGGAATTTGAAAGCGTATATTCTATGCGCTTCTATGAGCTCATGAGCGGAAAGATAGAGCCTATAACCTACACCATTGATGAGCTAAAAGGAATGTTTAGGCTTGAAAATAAGTACAAGCAAGTTAATGACTTTCTCAAGAGAGTAATAATCCCTGCTAAGGAGGAACTTGACGAAAAAAGTCCTTACAGCTTTGAATACAATGTAAACAAGAAAGGGCGCAAGTTCCATTCTGTTACGTTCTATCCGATAAAGATATCTAAGAATATAGATGATGACGTACGATTAACTAATGTAATTAGGGAATTATCTATCCGATATGCTATTCCTAAAGAGGTGGAAGAGTACATCATGAATAACTTCGGCATAACAACAAAAGAGCTAAAGCAACATTATAAGCTATTGGAAGCAGCTAATAAGAGTTTAGACCTTTTGGGGCTTTTATCTGAGAAAAAGAGGTATATTGCAGATGCCCGTAGCCCTATGGGTTATATCGTGGCTATGTTAAGGGAGAGGATATGTATTGAAGAAGATGAAGAACCTATCGAGGATCCAGAGGAGGGAACATACCGAGAACCTACGGAAGAGGAGCGACGTGAAGCTGCAGCAGCCATTGCCGAGCTATCAGCTCGCACGGGTATTGATTTTAGCCGTCCTTAAACGGTGTCCAAATCCTTATAAGTAATAAATAATAAAACATTAAAAATGGCTATTATAAATATCGAAACAGGCGAAATCTTTGGACAAGCCACAAAAGAAGAAAGATATATCCTTTCAAAAGTAGCAATATTAATCAAAAAGATTTTATCTCTAAAATGTAATGCAGAGGAAAAAGAACGTATTATCCAACATATCTTTTATTTAATCGAATTAATTATTACCTTTGCAAAAAATATTTAAGCTATGTATGCAGTACTATTTGACTTAGACACTAATTGCCTTAATGATAATTACGAGGGTACAACCTATCACAATGCTTATAAGCTCATTAAAGAGTATATGCTATCTAATGGCTTCGAGTGGAAGCAAGGAAGTGTATATTTTGGAGGTGAGACAATTAACGCTGTTAATTGCGTTGTCATTGTCCAAAAGCTCGCAAAGTTATATCCTTGGTTCTCTACTTGTGTAAAGGATATTCGTATGTTACGTATTGAGGAAAATAATGATTTAGCACCTGCCGTAAGAATGGCACTAAGCTAAAAAATGAAGCCCCTAAATAGGGGCTTCATTTCCTAATAGAAGGCACGACCCTGCGGGGATTGTGTCTTTTTTTATAACAAAATATTCAGGTATTATTAGCTATCAAAGGAAAAAGAACCTAATATAAATCTAATGTATAATTAGTGTGAAATTAGTGTATAATTAAAATTGATAATCAATGTGTTACAAAATCTAATATATAAATTAATGTATTTCTAATGTAT
>CALFOY010000056.1 GCA_937919265.1 uncultured Capnocytophaga sp.
TATCAGGGAAATAGTTTTTCTTACAAAGCAGGGTAAAGACTTTTTGCCATTCCAAGTTGCTTCTAAGGGTATAATCTATATACTTAGCCGTATGAGGAATCACGCGCGTTGCCAGCTCAGGATACTGGAGGAGTACCTCAGCCGCTTTGGCTTCTTGTGTACGGCTGTACTCAATATCATATAGGTTCTTGACAAAAATCTCATCATTGAAAGGGATAATCCCCTCTGTATAGAGGGCTAAGAGTATTTCGATAGAAAAACTACGCGGGGATTGCTCAAAAACCTGTTGGGCACCCGCTATCATATACGCCCCTTCGGGGGTGTGGATAAAATCCATAAAGGCTTGGGAGTGTTGGGAATTCAAAAAGAAAAGAGGATACTTAATACGTGTATGATAGCTCTTTATAGAAGTGAAATCCAACTGCTTTTCTACGCTGAGCAGTTCTTCTACACTATGGCATACACACATCATCAGATAGGTGATGACATACCTGATTTCGTAGCTAAGATGCTTTTTCTCGAATATATTTTCCCAATCTTTGTTGTGGGTTTGTTTTTTGATTTGTGCCTTTTCCTGCTCGGATAGAGCAAAGGCGATACGGCGGATTTCTGCCCAGTTTTCTGTTCTAAGGGCTGAGATAAGTTCTTTGTTCATAAGGTACTTTTTATTATTATAATTATTAGTTAATCAAAAAACTAACCAACTTCTTGTGATTCGTCGGTTTCTTTTCTTGTTTTTCAGCCAAAGGTAAATAGGCTTGTACTACTCCTTTTTGGAAGCCTTTTACTTTAGGGTCGCGGGTAGGGATATCCAAAAACTCTACAAAGCGAGCGATGAGGGCGTACTTATGGGCTAAGAGCGTCCCGATGGCTTCGGCAAGGTAGGTGAGCGTTTCCCCTCTTTGGAGTGCTAAAAGGATATATTCAGTAGCCAGGTCGCGCAAGGGTTTTCTTTCGGCTAAAAGACAAGTCGCAACCATCAGCCAACCGCCGTGATAGATAGGCAAGTGGTGCTCAAGGAGCAGACTCATCACATGGGTAGCTTCAGTAAGGGATTCCCCGTCCACTCCTTGGGCATAAGTGAGCAGGTATTTGCACAGCCAACCATCTATGTAGCGTGGGTTCACACTGAGCTGATAGTCGATATCCTCATCTGTTGCCCTGCTCATTGGTGATACATTGTAATAATTGGCTCCGAGGTCATTGTAGAGAGAATAAGCACTATATTTTTTATCCCAATTGTCTTCCAAAATGATTTTATTTCGTTCTACACCGTTAATTTTGGTAGACTTCACTTCGTATTTCAAATAAAACGGACGTACCAAGCCCTGTAAGTTGGTTTTCTCTGGGATTTCCAATTCTGGGAATACCCCATCGAGGTCTTTCAGGCGTAAGACTTGCCCCCAGAGTACTCGCGTAGCATCGGTTACAGCTATTTGTTTGTTTACCTCAAAGTAATATTGCAAGACAGGAGCATAGTTGCCCGTAAGGGAACGAGCTAATTGCTTTTGTTCCTCGGTAACTTCAGTAGGTAGCAAGCGGTTGAGCCCCACGACAACATCTTCTAACATCGGGGATTTTTCAGTTTTTTCATATTGTGCGATACGCTCTAAAAAGGTAAGCGGGTCTATATAAAACGGAGCGTGAGTAGGGGTGCTTACAAAGGGCAGTGAGTTGCCTTGCTTGAGTTTTAGGAGCAGTCGCTTGGTTTTCTCTCGGAGGAATGGCGTAGGATTATAGAGCTTCCCACCGAAAATATCATCGGAGAGTGAGGCTTTGCCCTCCCAAACGTCAATCACCCAGCGCATACACTTTCGGTAGGTGGTAAATTCAAAAGGCTGTTCGCCCAACTGCTTTTGGTAGGGACTTATCTGCTGAGAGAAATTTTTGGGAATTTGCGCCTGCAACTGGTTCAAGCCCTCAAAGAAAAGATCTAAGACAAGGGGCGAGCGCTCACGAATGCAATCGCCAATGAGGAAGAGCAGATCGTCCCAAGTGCGAGGAGTGTGAGCCTCGCGGACAGTTTCGGGGGTGTGAGCCTCACAGGTAGTTTCGAAGTTCTCTGATGAGTTGGGCGAGGGTAAGGATTGGAGAAGCTCTTTTGCCTTCCCTTTTAGGTAATCCTGATACGGTGCTACAACTTCCGCCAATCCTTCTCCTCCAAAATAAGTGGTTAGCAGGCTGGCGACTTTCTCTTGGAGTTTGGCATCGGGGACGGTAAAGAGTACCGCCAATTGTTCGCGGTATTCTATATTTACGGGAGGTTGCTGTTTGTAATGCTTTGCTAAAATATCCAAACCTATAAGTTGTGATTTGGCTATTTTTTTGGTAGCAAAACACAGCGCAAAGTTGTCGGAAAAGGATTGGAAGTCAAAGTCTTTTTCGCTGGATATCTCTTTGATGAGTTTCATCACAAAGTTCACCACCGATGTCTTGTCGCTACTAAGGAGGGCAAAAAAGGTGCTTTGATGAGATAAAAGCTCTTGACGGGTAGGCTCAAATGTTTCAATAATACGACAATAGAAGTCAAGGATATTCTTTTTGTAAGGATTTAGGAGTGCCTCTATATGGCTACCTACGATACTACGGTCTGCAAAATATCCTTTAGCTTGTAAGATATGGTATAACTCCTTCCACGCATCAGAAGGATAGGGTACCTCTTGGGTGATATGTTGGGGGACTATAGCAAAAATCTTCTCACTGATTTGTTTGTTTTCCAATAGAAAATCGACAAAAGGTTCATCGGTGATATGCTTATTGTTCCAAAAGAAGAATTTTTCTATAAATAGGTCTTCATCAAAGGCAATGAATCCCTTTTGGTACAAAGTCCAGAGGTTCTGAAAGGTAGTATCTTGCAGAAACTGATTCTTTCTTAGAGATTGTAAGGAAGTGGTAAGGTATTGTCCCTCTTTGGTTGTAAGCAAATCCAATAGGGGCGGGAAATAAAACTGCAAGAACTCAGCTACAATATCTTTATCAGAGCTATAACACCCTTTTACAGCTTTCTTGAGGCTGTCACTACTGCGGGATACACATAAAAATATATAAGAAAAGCATACTATATCAAGGCTTTGTAAGCGTGGTGTACGTTTATCCGTGTTGTAATATAGTTGTTCCCAGCGGGCTGTCTGCAAAGTATGTATAAGGTCATTGCGCTCTTCCTCTGAAAGCGCAAAGCAAATATTGCGAATGGCGGTAAAATCGTGTGCCTTAATGGCGGAAAGTAAGTTTTCTTTCATAGAGATAAATTAAAAGCCTATTTATTCATTTATTCCTTAAAACAAACTCCCCTTTGGCAAGGGGAGTTGAGCAAGGCGGGTTATTTTACTTTGGTAAAGTACATTACTGCACGTCCGTTATTGGTATCTACGGCAAAAGTCATATAGCGGTTGTTGTTGGAGAAATTGATATCCCACAACTCCTTTTCTGCGGGGTCGCTTACGTTGTAGTACTTACCCCCTTCTTTTACCCATTTGTAGCTGTTTATTGTTTTATTACATTGCCCATTTTCTGGATAATTAAGGTATAGGGTAGCTCCTAAAGAGTGGGCTACTATTTCACCATATAAGCATTCACCGTTCTTTACAATAAGTTCTTGTTGTCCCACTACATATTTGGTCATTAGCCAACGACCTGTAAGTGGGTCGAGGTGGCTGTAATCTACACCTTTTTTGTGGCGGACAGTTATTATATCATTTATCCCATCATAATAACGCAAGATGAGTTCTTTATCTTTCATCTCGTATTTAACAGAAGAGGTATTCCCTTTTTTTCCAGTTGGAGAATCGTTGGAAATGGTCATATGAAAAGTACCGTTGGAGGAGGTATAATCATAATAGATAGGGTTATATTGGCAGTTATTGTTATTATCTAACAAATACGATTCCAGCTTTATTTTTTTATCAGCTATTGACCAATAGCTTTGCTCAGAGCAAGTATTAGGAATACTCCATCGCATTCCTTTATTATTTTCATCGGCGTAAAGAACATATCCATACCAATCCCCATTGAGCGAAGTGCTACCTCCGCCATTGTCGTCGTCTTTCCCACAAGAGGAAACGAATAATGCTGTGGCAACGAGTGCCAAAAAAATGAGTTTTTTCATAAGTTTTTTTTATTTTGAAAATTAAGTGTTACTAAGTTATTTATTTACGCCCTACAATCCCCCTCTTCGCGCCCTACAATCCTTCCTTGCTTCCTACATTCCCCCTCTTCGAGGGAAGTCCGCGAAAGCGGAGTATGTGAGGGGGGAGGTTTTTTAATAAATTATTTTTCCTATAGGGGGAGGTTAATTATTATCACTTCTTTCTGAAAACCTCCCCCTAACCCCCTCCCTGAGGGGGAATCATACACTACAAAGATACTTTTAAAAGAACAAAATCCCTGCTTGTGTCCTATAATTCCCCCTCTCTGAGGGAAGTCCGCGAGAGCGGAGTATGTGAGGGGGAGGTTTCCATTATAAATTATTTTTCCTATAGATGGCGGTTATTATTATCGCTTCTTTCTGTTAAACCTCCCCCTAACCCCCTCCCTGAGGGGGAATCACGCACTACAAAAATACTTTCATAAGAACAAAATCCCTACTTGCATCCCTATAATCCCCCTCTTCGAGGGAAGTCCGCGAGAGCGGAGTATGTGAGGGGGGAGGTTAATTATTCTCCCACTTTGAGCAGGGGGAGGTTATCTTTGACAGGCTATTATAATCATCTCTTCTATAGAAAAAAGTTTATTTATTATCCACTCCTCTTTCTGCTTTCAATTCTTCTATTTTACTTTCTAAAGATAGAATTACACTGAACATATTATTTTTTATTTCTTCGTTAGAGAAACGAATAAAGATTACTCCATATTTTTCTATTTCCTGCTGACGTTGTGCGTCTTCTAAATATCTAAAATCGTGTATATTTCCGTCTACCTCAATTGCTAATCCTATTTCCTGACAATAGAAATCAACAATATATTCTAACATAGGGACTTGCCTTTTAAATTCAACTCCTAATGCTTTCCCCTTAATCTGTTTCCAAAGTAATACCTCTGATAGAGTACTATTATTTCGTAATTGCTTAGCAAATTCTCTTAATTTTGGGTTATACGGAATAATTTTACTATTCATCTTATTGTGGTTTTTAAAATTTGGTTTCTATTTTTTGAGAAACCTCCCCCTAACCCCCTCCCTGAGGGGGAATCACGCACTACAAAGATACTTTTAAAAGAACAAAATCCCTGCTTGTGTCCTATAATTCCC
>CALFOY010000057.1 GCA_937919265.1 uncultured Capnocytophaga sp.
CGGGTAGCTTCGTTGATACCTCCTACGCCATTGCCCTGAGCAATGGAAAATTGTGCAACTCCTATCATCGTCAGCAGAAGGAGCTGTTTTAGAATTGATTTTCGCTTCATTGATAATCTGTTATTTTAAAATTTGGTGCAAAAGTAAGGGGAGATAAAAAGCTGGGAGCAAACGTGGTAGTAGGTGGCAGAAAATGGCGGGAAATGGCTTGTATTCACACTTAAATTGTGAAATTATTTTGAACATATTAAAAGAGCTATATTTCTAATTATCAGTTCTTTATTATCATAGATAACATTTTTTTATTAGTTAATTTGTTTATTTTGTTGTAAATGAGTATTTTTGCAGGAAAATAATAATCTATGCAGTCACTTTTTCCAGTTCAAGCATTAAACCGCAATATAACAGAAATACTAAAAAAAATTACTTCTGCAGGCATTTTAAAAATGTCAATAAAGGTCTCAATAATAATATAGAATTTATTGATGTAGGAAAAGCCATATCCAATGTGGCTGAAATAAACCCAATCAATAAAAAAGTCATTATTTCTGCCGCATATTGTCAATATCTTTGGCTTATGTGTAGCATTACCATAATGAAAATTGATCGTGAAGTGATTGCAAAAGCTTGTGAACACTCTGAAATTCCTTTAAAACAATTTCTTGAGGATACTATGTCAATTATAAATAAGCCTAAGGAACAGATTAAAAAAGAATTACAATTAAAGGGATACCACAATATAGATGTAGAGAAATATATAGAATACTTAAAAACAACCCCAGAACTATTAGAAGAGGAAGGATATTTGAGGAGACAAAAATATTACATAAACTTATTATGTGAACTAACTGATAAAGAAAAATTTGATATAAATCATTTTTCAAAAATTGATATGAAAACTCCATATGCAGAGAAAATCAATTCTGTATATTGTTTTGGAATTTGCTTTATCTTACTACATGAGTTGTCTCATTTCTCTCTTGGTCATTTAGATAAAGATGGTCAGTCTATACAAGATGAAATAGATGCCGATTTTGATTCTTTTTGGAGTATTTATTTAGATATCTCTGAAGATGAAAAATTTTCAGCAAATTGTGGAATACTCTGTGCTTTGTTCTCACTTCTTTTCCTAAATCCAACAATGGAATCTGATGGAATCCACCCTTCAGAAGAAGATAGAATTATAGCTGTCTATGATAATATAAAATCTGATAACCCAAAATACACAATATTGTTAGTCAGTCTTTTTACTTATTGGGCAAATTTTCATAATATTAGAAACTTTCCAAAAGACCTTCAAGAAGAAGAACCAATTGATAAAATCAAGTCATTTTTATCTAGCTATAAAAAGAATAATAACATTAATTAGTTAACTTTCTTTTTAACTATGTAACAAAACCTAATTGTATGTCTGAAATTTATTTTTATAAAGGAAATCAAAATATTCTTGATCCAGAAAAGAATGAAGAATCTATAAAGAAAATTCAAGAGGCTTTTTTAAAAGTACTTGATAATAAGAACTTATCTTTTTTGTTAGGGAGTGGTTGTTCCTCTTACGAAATTGAAAAGAAAGTTGAGGATAGTAACACTTCTAATATCAAAAAAGAGCAAATAGGAATACCTGTAATGGCTCCTATGGCAAAGGAGTTTTATAACTTGTCTGAGTTTGAAGAAAACAAAGAATGGTTATTAAGGAAATTGAAAATAGATGTAGAAGATAAAAACTTTGAAAAAAATCTTGAAGCCTTTTTATCAGTGCTTCATAGTTTGTCTTTCTACCATTCGAAAATTAATAATAAAGCAGATGAAAATGCGCAAAAAATAGATCAAATCATAAAAGAGGCTCGAGATTTTATATTAGGAAAGTGCCTTAATGAGAAAAATATAAAAGATGAAAGAGATAATGAGTTGTTGGAAGTGTATAAAACTTTCTATAAAAAATTATTAACCCGAAATTCTACCTTGCCACGACTAAATATTTTTACAACTAATTACGATTTGTATTCAGAAAGAGCAATGGATTCTTTAGGAATACATTATGTAAATGGTTTTACAGGAGGTATAAGTAAATATTTTAATCCAACAATTTTTAATTATGCTCTTGCTGAAAAGATGGATTTATCCCAATCAAAATGGAATGTAATTGACAACTTCTTTTATTTGTACAAAATTCATGGCTCTGTGAATTGGGTAGAAAACGATGATGAAGGAAAGCTATTTAAAATACAAGAAATACAAGACCCTACTTTTGATATTTTAAAGAATAAACCTACTGTGATGATTCATCCTACCCCCTTAAAATACAATGCAAGTTTAGGAAGTCCATATTCCGATTTATTCAGGGAATTTCAGAAGAAATTAATGCAAAATAATAATATTTTGGTTACTATTGGGTATAGCTTTAGTGATGAACATATCAATAATCTTATATTCCAAGCTTTTACAATTCCTTCATTTAGATTGATTATTATTGGATCTGAAAAACAATCAGAGACTATTGAAAAATTATATAATTTGGATGATTCTAGAATTTGGATTATAGGAGGAAAAAATAAAGAAAATGAATCTCTTCACTATTTCAAAGGATTTGTTAATGAAATTTTACCTGACTTAACAAATGAGGATTTGGATAAAAAATTAGAATCTACAATCAACAATTTAAAGGATTTACTAAGATGACGAAAGAGGATAAACAAAGGGTTATAGGAAAAGTTGTAGCTATAAATTCTGATAGATTTTCGGTCGAATTATTAAGCGGATTGGATAATTTCAATGTAAATGGTTATGATGACATTCATTATTTTGCACAGTTGAATAGTTATGTAATTGTTCCTTATCAGAATTATTATATCGTTGCGGAAGTTTCTGGGGTAAGAGAAAAGGATTTAAATGTTCCTTTTTCAAATCCTACTGAACAAATTCTAAGTAAAATTCAAGCAGGAAAATACCTTGAAGTTCTTCCAATAGGAACTATCAAAGACGATCAATTCGATTTTGGTGTAAGTGTTTATCCTACACTTTATTCAGATGTATTGTACATTAAAGAACAAGAGCTTGATACTATTTTTAAAACAAACTCTAGCAAAGAGCCAATTGAAGGTACTGATAAATATAGATACACTTCTTTGCCTATAGGTAAGTCTATAATTTTTCCTGATTATGAAGTTAAAATAGATATAGATAAATTTTTCGGAAGTCATTCAGCTGTCTTAGGAAATACAGGAAGTGGAAAATCTTGTACTATAGCCTCAATGTTGCAAACTCTTTATAAATTAGAAAATAATAGTGCAACTGGTAGTACTTTTATATTCTTTGATGTTAACGGAGAATATAAACAAGCATTTGAAAATTTAAAAAACAACAAAGATATACAAGTAACTAATTTTTCAATTGACACAGAAGCTACTAATGAAAAATTTCAACTTCCACATTGGTTCTTAAATATTGATGAATGGGCATTGTTATTAAAAGCAAGTGAAAAATCTCAGCTTCCTATACTGAGAAACGCTTTGGGATTTACTCAAAAATTATCTCAGGATGTTATTTATCATATTTATGCATGTAATATAATGTATATTTTTGAAAATTGGGATAGCTCTGTAGCAAAAAGACAAAGAATTATTTCATTGATTGACAAGTCCAAAATCGCAATAGATTATTCAAAATTAGATGCCAAGTTCGGTAATTTCCCTACTAAACAAGAAGAAGATAATTTTAAAATTTCTGTTAAAAAACACATTAAAGAAGACGTTAATATTGATTTAAAGTTTAATTCAGATTATTTTGAGTTCAAAGATTTAGAGCAAGCGTTAGAAAATGCTATTTTATATGAGGAGTATCACGGTAATAAACAAATAAGGGATTATTGTTCTTCTATGATAACTCGTTTTAAGAGCATCAAGGAAAGAGAAGATTTTAAGTTTTTAACAACAACCCAAAATAATAAAAGTATTGACGAATATATTTGCTCTCTTTTAGGTATTGAGAATCAAGGAGGTAATGCAATAAAGAAAAATCAAGTTATTATTATAGATTTGAATTCTGCTAATGATGAAACTGTTGAAGTTATCTCTTGTGTAATTTCTCGTTTAATTTTCGAGAAATTGAAAACTGCTAAAAATAGGAATCAATTTCCTATTAATTTAGTTTTAGAAGAAGCTCATAGATATATTTCTACTGAATCTGGTAAAATATTTGGAGATGCGAATCGAATTTTTGAAAGAATTGCAAAGGAGGGAAGGAAATATGGAATGTTTCTATTAGTTTCGTCACAAAGACCAAGTGAGCTTTCAAGAACTGTACTTTCACAATGTAGTAATTTTATAGTTCATCGAATACAAAATCCAGAAGATTTATCTCATATTAGGCAAATAACACCACATATTTCAGAGACTATATTAAAAAGGCTTCCTTCAATACCTACTCAGCACGCTTTAATATTTGGTCATTCTGTAAATTTACCAACAACTTTTAAGGTAAATGAAGCTAATCCTAAACCAAAAAGTGATAATAATGAAATCAGTAAAAATTGGTTTAAAGAAAAAGATCCTCAAGTGAAATTATAAATAAAAAGAATATGAATCAACAAGACATACTACACTTCTGGAGAGATGTTGAAATTTTCAACCTTCCAAACTTTCCCAAAGCCAATCAAGGACAAGGAAGGCTTTATCCATTGAAGACCTTTTCTTCATTACCTTGGCAACAAACTCGCCCAACAGAGAAAAACAAAAAATGGAGTTACACTCTATTCTTTGGTAAAATCCCTCAAAAAACAATAGTAGCGTATGTAGATAATTTGCTAAAAAATAAAGTAAAAGAGGAATGGGAAGAACCTATTGATGGCTACACTTGTTTGTCTTGTATAAACCTTGATGAAGAAGGAAAACCCAACTTCAAAAGTTATACAATAGCGAGTTATGTGGTAGGGTTAACGCTTCTTACAAGAGGGAAAGATTTATCTCTTGTAAAAGAAGAATTAGAAGAGAGTAGTTTAAAATTTTTAGAAAGGTACAATATACCTCAATTTAATGAAGCTAAAGAAGAAATACCAACAGGCGATACTGTTTCTTGGGAACATATCAAAAATGAAATAGCCTACTTAAAAGAAGAAAATCCTTGGCTCACACAAGATATTGAAGTATACGTTCTTGAAAAACAAGTTAAAAAAGATAGTGAATCTGAAGTTCCTTTCCTAAATAGTTTTTTCTTAGATGATTTGAACAGACTTATTGCTTCAAATGATTTTAGCCCTACTTTACAAAGTTATTTAAGTCTTTCTGTAGCTGATAAAAAGCAAGATTTAATACAAAACAAACAGTATCTGTTTAACACTATAAATCCGCAGAACCTCACAGCGGGTAGATGGCCATCAAAAATTGAACATGGCTTATGTACTGCACAAATGGGAGCTGTAAATACTATTCTTTCAGAACTCGAATATTCTGGGGTACAAGGTGTAAATGGACCTCCAGGTACAGGCAAAACAACTTTACTTTTAGATGTTATTGCTGAAGTTATTGTAAGAAGAGCTAAAGTTTTAGCTGATTTAGGTTGCGATAAGCTATTCAATGGACATCAGAAAGTAGATATAAGTGATTCCTCTTATCTCTTTATATACAAACTTGCTCCTAAATTGCTTAACAATTTTGGAATAGTAGTAGCAAGCAACAATAATTCAGCAGTAGAAAATATCAGTAAGGAGTTGCCACAAGCAGAAAAAATTGACAAAAACTCTTTCCCTGAAGCAGACTATTTTGCTGATTGCGCCTCTAAAATAACCGATAAGGAAAATTGGGGTATCTTAGCCGCTGCTTTAGGTAATTCTGCTAACAAAATTGCTTTTTACAATAACTTCTGGTGGAACTATAAAGAAAATGAAAGAGACTTTTCTACAACATTAGAAGAGAACCTCAATAATGAAACTAAAAACCAAGAACTTTTCAACAATTCTGTAAAAGAATTCAAACAATTATTGTTATCTTTTGAAGAGTTTAAGAAGAAGGCTGCTAACCAATACTTAGAGGATAATAAAACAGAAAATACAAAATCTGCTTTGGGGGCTTTTGTAAATTGTCTTAAGACAGGAATACTCCCTACAAGAAACAAAGTAAGTGATAATAATTTAGAAGAACTAATCAATAAATATGGGATTGAAACAAAAAATCTATTCAATGAGGAATTTACTTCTAAAGACTTAAAAGAAATACACTTACTTAGTCCATATCATTCTAAAAAAGTAGCAACTTTACGTAGTCAGATATTTTTAAAAGCATTAGAAATACACAAATATGCTATCTTAGCTAATGCTAAGAAATTTAAGAATAACCTAAAATCATTCTTTGAAATGATTTTAGGAAGAGCTACGGTTTCTAAGGAACTAACAAGTATTTTATGGGATTCTTTCTTTTTATGTGTTCCTGTTGTCTCTACCTCCTTAGCTTCTGCAAGTAGGCTTTTCCCTAATATTGATAAGAATCAAATTGGATGGTTACTTATTGATGAAGCAGGACAAGCTACTCCACAATCTGCTGTAGGGCTCATACAACGTTCTAAGAGATGTGTAATAGTGGGCGATCCTCTACAAATAGAACCTGTGGTTACAATATCTAAAAATTTGGTCAATAAATTCAGAAATGACAAGGGTATTCCAGAAGTATGGTCTCCTTATGCATCTTCTGTTCAGAGGTTAGCTGACAGAATATCTGTTTATGGTACCCAAATAGATGAAAACACTTGGACAGGCTTTCCTCTCAGAACACACAGAAGATGTCAAAACCCTATGTTTTCTATAGCTAATAAAATTGCGTATCAAGATCAAATGGTATTAGGAACCTCTACAGAAAAGTCTTCTGAAAAATATTTAGGGGCTTCTTGTTGGTTTGATGTAGTAGGAGGTGGAGAAGGAGAGTCTCAAGTGATAAAGGAGGAAATAGAGTTCCTTGCACAAAAAATAGCTGAATTAAGGGAGACATACCAAGACAATGTTTATGTAATTTCTCCTTTCAAAGCTGTAGCTAAAGAATGTGATAAAGTATTAAGAGAAAGGTTTAATGACTCAAAAGTACTTTGTGGCACTATCCATACTTTTCAAGGGAAAGAAGCTGATGTAGTATTCTTAGTTTTAGGTAGCCAACCCAATAGGGAAGGATCTCGCAGGTGGGCTTCAGAAAAACCTAATATGCTCAATGTTGCTGTAACACGAGCCAAAAAACGCTGTTATATCATAGGAAATAAGAAGTTATGGATAAAACAACCTATCTTTGCCGTAGCAAATGAAATTCTGTGCGACATAGCTACTCTCACACAAACTCCCTAATATCAAACTCCATTTTAATTTTCACAGTTTTAGGCAACGCTTTCTCCAAGAATGTACTTGCTTTAAGAGTTGTTTTGGACATAAGGATTTTATAAAAAAGGAGAAAAAGAAGTTTATAGTCTAAGGATTTTTTGTATCTTTGTAACGTGAATAAAATGACACACTGTTCTTAGCACTTTTTAAATCTTAAAACCATGGGAATTTTCAAGAAAGCAAATAACATATATATTACCGTTCGTGATACTTATACCTCTATAAGTGGCTCTTCCTATGAAGAGGCAGAGGAAGTTATCATAGAAGCTACTAATGGTGATTAGAGCTTATCAGTCAAAAAAAGGTGATAATGCAAGGGTTAGGGAAAGAAGATGGAGAACAAGAGATTGAACAATCAGAACCTAACAATAGTGATAATGAACCTGACTTTTTTATCCATTTTCGCCTGCCAAAGAAATATGATGGAGATTTTGGCTTTGATTGGTTAAGAAAAGAATATTTACCAACTAGTGAAGGGGGGCAAGGAATATGTGTTTCAGACATTAATGCCTTAAAAAAAGAATATCATAGTGAAGATGTGGAAAATCCTTTTTCTTTAAGAGAAAAGGACTATTATTGTTCTTTTTTAAATATTTTTCCAAACAAGAAAATCAATTTATCTTTAGTTCGTGAAAACTTAACTGAAACACCAATTGATAATAGTAACCTTATTATTTATTTCGATTTTAATAGTGATTTGTTTGAGCTTTCATCAACTGAAATCAATTTTACAGAAGTTCCTTTGGAAAGGAACGGAAAATTTAAAGAAATAGAATTTACTTGTAAATCACCTCTAACACAAAATACAGAGATTAAAATAAAAGTAAAAGAAAAAGGGGCTTCCAAAGATGAAAAAGACCCTGAAGTAGGAAAGTTAATGGTAATGAAAAACGATGTACAATATAAATTAAATGTACGCTTTGTAGAGGTGGAATTTAGAGGTAGTATTGAATATGAAAATACTTCTTATAAAGGGACTTTTGATTTTTCAAATGATCTTAAAGTTATGACTAATAAAATTAAAAATATGTCAAGTCCTCCTGATGAAAGTTTGTATATGTCAAACACTATTAATGAATGGAGAGAATATATTGAAAGCAATAGAAATCTTTTTGAAAATTTACTTACTCAATCTTTAATAAAATACATTCCTTATGAAAATAAAAGAAAAAATATAGATTATGAGAAATTATCTATTAATTTTAAAAGATTTAAAATAGGGACTTTAAATAGTAATGTAGTTGGAATTGAAAAAATTGAAAAATCTATTAAATCTATAGATTATTCTGGAATGGCTTGTGTTTTGGAAGACTTTTTAGAAGGTGTAAAAGAATATTATATATTAAAAAGAGAAAAGAGAAAAAAAATAGAAGAAAAAGGAGTTACGATCTTTTTAATACCTATCCCTCTAAGATTCCCAGTAGAATACGTATCTATGAATGAAGTTTTTGAAGCATATTCAGATGATATTTTTAAAGAAGGTAGATATGTCATGCTTAATAATCTAAACAATATTAACAATCTAAGCAATTTAAGAGATGCTGTTTTAGTTCATGAAATAGCACATACATTAGGGTTAATTCATTCTTTCCCTGAAGCTGTGACAACTGATAAAGGCAGGAATATGCCAGTCGTACCTCTTTTTAAAAAAGGAGAAACAAATAATGTAATGGATTATATAAATGAAAAATTTAGAAATGGTATTAGAAACTATAACCTCAAAACAGAAATGTTTTTTAAATGGCAATGGAAGATGATGCAGATGGATAATATTGACTTAATTCCTATAATTCAAAATGAAGAATAAGACTTTATATTTACTTATATTTTTATATAATTCTTTACTTTATTCTCAACAGGATACTATCACTATACAAGAAAATGATATTATTACTGTTGAAAATGACATATATACTCACAATCCAAGAACAGGAGTTTACAGTACAAAATATTATGCTTTAAAAGGGAGTGTAGATTCTTTAAAAGGATTTTATAAAATAGTTAAAGATAACAACCATTTTTATACTTGCTATTTTGAAAAAGGTATAAAATCTTTAAATAAAGAACCTTTTTATAATATTGTAAAATATTATGAAAAGGATAAAGATTCTTCTACTTATAAAATCTATAAGATAGATGTATATTTTCCTTATTTTTTTTCTAATAGTATTTATTACACAACTAATACTTTTGATTGTAAGGCAAAAAAAATTATAATTAATCAAATTGATATTTGGTCAAATCAAATAATGAGAACTTTCTATGTGAAACAAAGAATAAAAGAAAAGAGTTTAAAATGGATTTTTAAAGGAAAATTATCAGGAACTATCTCTTTTCCTAAAAAGGGAATCTGTGAACCTTAAAAAGGATAGTTTTATTATCTGAATATCTTTATAAGTTTATTCGAACGCTCTAATATCAAACTCCATTTTACTTTCTACAGTTTTGCAACGCCTTCTCCAAGAGCGCACTCACTTTAAGAGTCGCTTGGGACATAAGGATTTTATAAAAAAGGAGAAAAAGAAGTTTATAGTCTAAGGATTTTTTGTATCTTTGTAACGTGAATAAAATGACACACTGTTCTTAGCACTTTTTAAATCTTAAAACCATGGGAATTTTCAAGAAAGCAAATAACATATATATTACCGTTCGTGATACTTATACCTCTATAAGTGGCTCTTCCTATGAAGAGGCAGAGGAAGTTATCATAGAAGCTACTAATGGTGATTAGAGCTTATCAGTCAAAAAAAGGTGATAATGCAAGGGTTAGGGAAAGAAGATGGAGAACAAGAGATTGAACAATCAGAACCTAACAATAGTGATAATGAACCTGACTTTTTTATCCATTTTCGCCTACCAAAGAAATATGATGGAGATTTTGGCTTTGATTGGCTAAGAAAAGAATATTTACCAACTAGTGAAGGGGGTGCAGGTATTTGCGTTTCAGATATTAATGCCTTAAAAAAAGAATATTACAGTGAAGATGTAGAAAATCCTTTTTCTTTAAGAGGTAAGGACTATTATTGTTCTTTTTTAAATATTTTTCCAAATAAAGAAATAAAACTAAGTCTGTTCCGTGAAAACTTAACAGAATCCCCCCTTAACACTAATGATCTTACTTTATATTTTGATTATAACAAGGAACTATTTAAACTTTCATCAACTGATATTGATTTGAAAAAAATTCCATTCGATGGAGATAGAAGTAAAGTAGAAATAAAACTCACTTGCAGCTCTGCTTTAGATAAAAACACAGAAATAAAAGTCAGGGTAAGAAAAACAAGCGAACAAAAAAATAAAAATGATCTAGAAGTAGGTAAATTAATGGTGATGAAAAATGATGTAAAATATAAGCTAAATGCTCAGTTTGTAGAAGTAGAATTTAAAGGAAGTATTGAATATGACACTGCAAAAGATGAAAACAATACTGACATTAAAAAATATCAAGTAATACAAGATTTTGACATCATTGATGAAAGAGGAGAAAAAGGTAAAAGTTCTTATAAAGAAGATGTATCTTCTACTGTAAATACTTATTTATCAATGAATCAATATATCAAAAACTGGAAAGAATATGTAGAAAGAGATAATTTATTTAAAAAACTATTTAAACAGGCTCTCATTGAGTATTTTCCAAATAAAAATAATTATAAAAAAATAATAATTGATTTCAAAAAATTTAACATAAATAATAAACCAACAGGAGAAATGAAAATTGATAGAATAAAAAAATCTATCTCATCTATTACAGCCTTAGATATTGAATGCAATTTATATGAATTTTTAAAAGGACTAAAGGAATGTTATGAATCTGTATTTTCTAACAAAGAGAAAGGAATTATTGTCTTTTTACTTCCTATAAATGTTAGAGTTACAAAATCTTTAATACAGCAGAATAACCTTCCTTTTAATATAAAGGATACAGATTTTGATGCTTTTGCAGATGAAATAACCTCAAAAGGGAAGTATATAATGTTGACTAAATTTCATCAGGATCTCATAAAATCAACATTAGTTCATGAAGCAGGTCATACATTAGGACTAACACATACTTTTCCAGAACCTATGGAGGAAGGAATTATACCGAAGCATCTTTTTTCAAAAAATGATACCGAAAATATTATGGATTATCCTAAGAAAGAAAATCTTAATAAATATATAGAAACTTTCTTTAAATGGCAGTGGAAGATAATGCAAAAAGATAGTGATTTAATATCTCAAAGACAATGAAAAAAGTGATATTATTTTTTGTTTTAAGTATTAACGTATATTCTCAACAAGATACTATTACTGTTAATAAACAGGATATAATTTCTATTGGACAAGATATTTATACACAAGACCAGAGAACAGGGTATTATAGTGTAAGATATTTTGCATTAACAGGAAGCAAAACTCCCCTAAAAGGTCTCTATAAAGTGATTGATCAGAAAAATTATTACCATATAGTCTATTTTGAAAATGGAACTGAAATTCCTTCTTCATACTTGAATGTTGTCAAATATTATTACCTAAATAAAATTTATAAAATAGATATATTTTTAGCTCCTGCTTTAGGAGGAAAAACTTTCTATTATTCTGTTAATAATTTCAGATGTAGAAAAAAGAGATTAAAAATTTATCAGAAAAGTACTTGGTACGACAGTGTTGAGAAAGAATTTAGTGTTAAACAAAAAATTGAAGAAGAGTATTTGGTATGGTATGGAGATAGTAAGTCTACTTTTGATATATTAAAAATTCCTAATGAGAATATTTGTAGTTGTAAGAATAAAGAACGATCAATAGAAAGTAGCAAATGATAGAAATAGAGAATATCTTCTCACACAAACTCCCTAATATCAAACTCCGTTTCACTCTCCGTAGTTTTAGGCAACGCCTTCTCCAAGAGCGCACTCACTTTAAGAGTCGCTTGGGGTAAGGCTTTTTCTATGGCTTCTAATAGACTAGTACCCTCTACTTTTTGTAGTAGCTCTATGTTCTCGGTGGTAACCTCTTCTTTGTCCTCAGAGAGGAAAGTAGCTACCTTTTCCAAGTCCTCAAACGAAAGCCCTGTGGCAAAATCATTGTCCTCTGCCTCTGTTCGATAGCTGCGTAAATCCTCTTCTTCATCTTCAAGGTTTACGATAGGTTCCTCTTCCCATTCTGTCAGAATATCCTGTTGCTCTTTTTCTGTTAAGGGGATAG
>CALFOY010000058.1 GCA_937919265.1 uncultured Capnocytophaga sp.
GTACTAGCTCATGAAATGTCACATGTAGTCAATGGAGATATGCTAACTTCTTCTATCTTAGAAGGTTTTGTTTCTGCTTTTGGACTGATTGCAACTTTACCATTTTTATTAGGTGGAAATAATAATAGAGGTAGAAGAGCAGGTTCAAGTATAATGACATATTATTTAATAAGAAATGTTGCTAATATTTTTGGAAAAATAGAAGTAAGTGAATAAATAATCTTTTTAATTTCACTCAAACTAATTATCCCACTTGTTTTTTCTTCTACTTTGGTAATTATCTTATAAGAAATTTTTTCTATCAATGACCGAGATTGTAAATAAACAAACTGCGCCATTTCTATTCGTAAAGCTATATAAAGTTTATAAAGAGATACAAAAATAAATATACCTCCCATAACATACATCATTATAAGTAAAGATATATTTGTTATTGTTTTAACATCTTTATTAACAAGAATATAAGTACCTATGATAATTGCTAAAAAAAATAACAAAATAAAAACAAGAATATATTTTGATGAGTTTTTTGCAGTCTTAAAACCTATATTTCCTAATTCTTTTAGCAATTGAAAAGGATTGTTACTACTCTCTAAAATTTCCTGTAACTTAGGAGAAATATCTTGTTTTGTAACAGAAATGAGGTTTTTCATAAAATTAATATTGATAATTTCCAAACATTCTATGCTCAGGTTGTCTACGTTCTATTCTTCTTATATGATTTAATATTTTTCTTATTTTTTGTTTTTGTTTTTTTACAGGATAACTTCTATTATGATAAAACAAAAATAATGTAACACCTATAACTAATGAAAATAAAACTAAAAACAAAATAAAATCTGACACTTTTTCATTTAAGAAATAAATAAATCCAAAAACAATTAAGTTTAAGAATGCTAACAACAAACTAGCTTGTATATGACTAAGTTTCATATAATCAATAATAACATGATGCATATGATTCCTATCCGCAAAGAAAGGTTTTCCATTTTTTATAGTTCGAATAACAAAAACACGTGTTGTATCTGCAAATAAAATAAATAAAATAGCTATTATTATAATAAATTTACTATTTGATTGAATATTTATTTTCACTAAATCTACTTCTGATAGATTTAAAAATTTTAAAGTACATACAGCTATAACAAACCCAATCATCATAGAACCCGTATCCCCCATAAATATATTATATTTAGTTTTTTTTGAAATATTATATCTTAAAAAAGCTAACAAACAACCTATTGCAGCAATACATAATAACACATAGTAATAATGTTCTGTAAAATAAAATATACTTCCAAAAATAGAAAAGACAACAACTCCTACCATTGAAGCTAATCCATTTATACCATCTATCAAATTATAAGAATTTACAATAACGACAACTACAAAAGCTCCTATAAGAAAAGAAACCCATATAGGAAGCTCTTGAATACCCAAAAAGCCACTGAATGACAATAGCCGAAGCTCTGGACTAACCATAATTAAACTACCTGAAAGCAATTGTCCCAATATTTTTGTTTTAGGCTGTACCCCTACTAAATCATCTTTTAATCCAATGTAAAATAACATTAACAGACCTAACACCAATGCCATTTCTACTCCATCAACATCATATTCTTTCATAAAAAATAAACAAAATAGAAAACTTGCAAAAAATGCTATTCCTCCCATTGTTGGAGTACTCTCTTTATGTGAGCTTCTTTTATTAGGGTCATCCATCAATTTTTTAGTTTTTACTATGCTAATAATTCTTGGTATTACTAAGTAAGAAACTATAAAAGAAAGAATTCCTATAAAAATAATATATAATTCAACTGAAAAATACTCATATAATTTTAACATATAAAAACCATTTTCAAAATCAAACAATAATTTTTCTTTATTAATTTTAAGAAAAATTCATGACAAAAGTAATCATTTTTTTTACAAAAAAAACAAAATAGAAAAAAACTATTGAAATAAAATTTCAGATAAATTATATCTATATGTAATATTATTTTTCATTTTTTATCTATCTTTGCCAAAATTTACACTTTATGGAAAGTAATAGACAAAAAAAAATAGCTGGCGTTCTACAAAAAGATTTAGCACAAATACTACTTAGAGCCGTACAAAATGCAGGACTAACCAATCTCATCATTTCAGTAACAAAAGTAAATATAACCGTAGATTTGGCAATAGCTAAAGTATTTCTTAGTATTTTTCCTAATGAAAAAGCTAAAGAAATCATAGAAGCTATTCGTTCTAACGCTCCTCTTATTAAACACGAGGTAGCACAACTTACTCGAAATCAGCTAAGACGTATGCCTGAGCTCGAGTTTTTTGTAGATGACTCTCTAGAATATTTGAGTAATATAGAAAAATCTTTAAAAGGAGAAGAAAACCCTATTGAAAATCCAGAATTATTAATTCGTAGAAAAAAATCCTAAAACTTGAATACTCAACTCTATATAGCTTGGCGATATTTGCGTTCAAAAAGCACTCAAAATGTGATTAATATCATCAATCGAATGACAATTTTTGTTCTCATTGTTGGAGGCACTTCATTGATGATTGTCATAGCAGGATTTGCTGGGCTAAAGTCTTTGAGTTTATCTTTTTCTAATTTTTTTGACCCCGATTTAAAAATAACTCCTATTTTAGGTAAAACTATGACTATTAACAACAAAATTATTTCTGAATTAAACAAAAACAAAGAAATTATTTCCTACACAAAAGTATTAGAAGAGAGAGTTTTTCTAAATCATAAAGACAAAAATCATATTGCTTATATCAAAGGTGTTGATGAAAATTACCCAAAAGTTAATGCCATTGACAGTATTTTGGTTGTCAGTCCAGAAAATTGGCTATTGAATGATGAGTATGTTGTTGTTGGATATCATATTTCACAAACTCTGAATTTAGGTTTATTTACCAATACCACCCCTCTACAAATTATCGTTCCAAAATCAGGCAAAGGTAGCATTACTTCTTCATCTCAACCTTACAGAGAAGAAATTGTATTAATATCTGATTATTACCAAGTTACAGAAGAATTAGATGGAAAGTATGTTTTTTCTTCATTACCATTAGCTCAACGCTTATTAGGACTTCCTGAAAATGAAATTTCAGGTATTGAACTGAAAATCAACCCGAAAGCAAATGAAAATGAAATAAAAAAAGAACTTCAAGCTATTTTTGGAAACAATGTATCTATAAAAAATAGAGTGGAACTTAATGAAGACTTGTACAAAATGTTTAATACTGAAAACTTAGCTACTTACTTGATTTTCACGCTTGTACTCATTGTTGCACTATTTAATTTGGTTGGTGCTATTATTATGATGATTTTAGATAAAAAAGAAAACCTACGAACTCTTTTTGCTTTAGGTCTGAATGTCAATCAATTAAAACAAATTTTCTTCCTTCAAGGTTTTTTAGTTTCACTTATAGGTGCAATATTAGGAGTTGGCTTAGGAGTTCTCTTAGCGTGGCTACAAATAAATTATCCTTTCTTATACATCAACCCAAATGCTTTGGAGCCTATTGCCTATCCTATGCAAATCATAGGTAAAGATATAGTTATTGTATTTTTTACTATTTTTATTTTAGGTATTATTGCCTCTTGGATAGGTTCAAATCGTATAAATCAGAAACTAATTTCTTAATTTTCTACTCTCTTTTATTTCTTTAATGACTTGTTTTATAGGAGAATATGTAAATTCTATAAATTTACTAATTTTTGAACCATCATATAAAGTTGTTCTTTGTAATGTTTTAGCCATTTCCCGAGTAAAGAATCGTTTTTTTCCAAAAAAAGAAAGAAAACCATCAATACGCCAAGCTATATTCAAAATATAATTTTTTAACAACTTAATTTTTGGCAAATCAGAATTATTATCACTAAATAATTGAAATAATTTTAAAAAAGAAAGATTTTCACTATTGAGTATAAAACGTTCATTCTCAACGGAAGAGTTCATCAAAAGTTGCATTGCACAAGCTACATCTCTAGCAGAAACAAAGCCTGTTCCTCCCATTGGGGCATAAGGATATTTATTTATTTTTTCAAAAAATAGAGAATGACTTTTTTCTATTCCTATGCCAAGAATTACAGAAGGATTAACAATAACAACAGGAAGCCCTTCTTGTGCTCCTCGCCAAACTTCCATTTCTCCTCCATTTTTACTAATTGCATAACCTTGCGTTTCTTTGGCAGAATCCCAATCTGTCTCTTCATTTATAACCTTTTGATTTACAAGCGTAAGTGTAGCTACAGAACTAACATAGCAAAGCTTTTTTACATTAAAATGCAAACATAAATTGACTATATTGGCAGTACCTTCAATATTGGTTTGAATAAGAGCATCAAAATCATTTGGAGAAAAAGAAACCTTACCAGCACAATGGTACACATAAGATATATTTTCCATTGCTTTGGACAGCATTGGAATATCTAAAATATCTGCCTCAAACCAATTTATTTTTTTTAATAATTGTTGATAATTTTCAGGATTGTAAAAAGAAAAGACTTCTTCAACATTTTTTTTTGAGGTATTTTTTCTGTAAATAGCTCTTATAGAGCTACTTTCTGTTGAAGCTAATTGATATAATAAATGAGCACCTAAAAGCCCAGTGCCTCCTGTTACCAGAATCATAAGAGGACGTATTTATTAAATATTTCTTTTTCAGAAATTCCTTCAAAAATTCCGAAAAGAAGTTTTTGTAAGTCAATAATTTGCGGAGTAGTGAATACACAAAGATACTTTCCTCCACAAAAGTTAATAATTTCTATTCCATTTTGGGAAGAATCAAAGTGCGAAGTAAGGTCAATAGCTTGTATTTTGCCTCGAAACTCTAACAATTCACAGAACCGAAGTTCAATTGTTTTGTCGGGCATTTCCAAATAAAACCTGCGGTCGCCGTCTTTTTGGTATATCTTATAATCTGTCGAAATTCCTATAATATTCACAGAGGCAAAGTTAGATTTTTTTTCAATACAAAAAATATTTTCTTACAACAAGTTATCAACAAAATAAAGGGTTAAATTGTTATTATTATTTCTTAATAATAGTTAAAAATTTAACGATTTTATATTTTGAAATTTATTTCGGTTTAACAAAATCTCTTTTTAACTTCATTTTACTCAATTAAGATTGAAAATAAAAAAAG
>CALFOY010000059.1 GCA_937919265.1 uncultured Capnocytophaga sp.
AGCGATAGTTTAAAGAATGTAGACCAATTCGATTACAGAATCTTTGTACAGAACGTTGTAACAAAAAGTATTGAAGAAGTCCCCAAAGGAGCCATAAGCACACCTATATTAACCACAGAAAACGGGAAGTGGTGTATAAAGGTAGATATTTGTATTTCTCAGTGGCGGAGATACAAATATGGAACTGCTATGGGGGTAAAATTTATAATTGCTTATAAATTACAACTCAACCAAGAGGATTTCCCATATACTTACGCAGGCGACCCTAAGTATTTTATAGTGTCTGTACCTCTAGATCTAAATTATAGAGAACATAGATCAAACAACTATAAACCAAGTGTTTATTACTCTTATGAATTTACGGCACCTTTAAAAAAAGAAACTGTAGGCACAATAAACCAACTCATAAATGGTAAATTAAAACTATGAAAAGAGAATTAAAATACGTTTGGTGGAAAAGAAACTATTTTCCTCATATCATCTTAGAACGCCCTCGAGAAATAAATGAAATGTCTAAAAGCAATGGCATCACAAGAGCTGACGACCTTTTCTTTGTAAAGGACAAATATGTATACTGGGGAAAAATGGATATATATAGGTTTAGGTTTTCTTGTTTTTACATCTTTCGGGGCTTTTTCAAGAGATGCCTTTGAAATACCTGGTGTTTTTTTTCTTATTCTTTATTTTCTTATAGGTATTCTTTATATTGTGTATCATTACACTCACCCTCCTAAAAAAATCATATTAGACCGCCTCAACGGGATCATTACCTTCCCTGGGGTATTCTATGGCAAACCTATAACGATGCCCTTTGATAAAGTGTTAGCAGCACTAAAACTCAACGGAAAAAATGGTCCAGTATCTCTTGGTTTTTATCATCACAAAATTTTAGCAACTGATATAGATTTAGATTATACGCCTATAAAATCGTGGTCTTTCATCGTATGGTATATGGATAAAAACCGTCCTCTACCCCCAGGAAAAGTATTCGACCCCTATCGCAAAAGAGATTATGAGCGCCGCAAAGCTGAGGGCTTTCCTGAACCGCTTTACGAGAGCTGGATCAGCATTTTCGAATATTATGATGAACAATTCCAAGCCCGTAAGGAACAGGAAGAAAGACAAAAGAGAAGAAATAAGCGTAACAACAAGTATAAATAAACACTTATATCCTTGCCAATTACTGGAGAGATGACGAGTTTGAACGCTATTTCAAAAACAGCTGGTTGAGAAGCGATAGTAACGCAAACCTATACCAATTCGTTCAGCCATTGAAAAAGCAAAAAGCGCCCTCTCTCTATCATCTAAAGATTCTATTCTTTGATATATTATTACATTATCCATATTTACACCCTTTTTGCCTATTTTTACTTTCTTACCTCTTGTGCTGCCTCCACTGGCGCTTTTCGTATCGCTTGTGCGCTATTCTTCCCCATCATCAGCACATCTTCTCATTAACCTTATCAATTATCTTCTGTTGGTTTTTGAACACTCTCTATATTTTCTTTTATAAAATTCATTAGCGCTTCCTTATCCAAGGTGTATTTATCCTTCAATAATCTATCAAACATCTGAGAAAAACCAATATAAAGAGATTCTTTGAAGAAATCCAGCAACTCGTCGGTAGGTAAAGCAGCTTCTTTAAGCGTTACAGCTATTGTAATAGCTATAAAACCTCTCTTTTTAAAGAACTTTAGATGGGAACAACCCGCAGGATCTCTAAAAACAAAGAAATCTCCATCTAATCTAACTTCAAAATGTAACCGAATTTCTGGAGCAATACAAAAATTAGGAGCTATTTCTTTCAATTCATTTTTAATCCTTGTAATATATATCATTAGATATTTATTAGTTCTCCCACCTCCCATTATCGATATTGTTACTTCAGGCATTTTTTACGATTATTAATTTTACATTGTTTTATATTTCTAACATTTCCCTGCTAAAAACTGTCCGAAAAGTCTAAAATATTGTTTTTCAAAATTTAAATTGAATACTTTTAAATTTTATTCTACTGAAAATCAGTTGCTTTTAGTTCTGTTGTAGGGGCGATTTGCAAATCGCCCATTATAAAAAAGGGCTTTTCAGACAGTTCCTACAACAAAGCGCCTCGCCCTAAAAGTAGTGCCTTCTTATTTGGTTATAGAGCTACAAACTCTTGATTTGATAGGTATCAGTAACAAAAAATATATCTGTAGAGAGGGATGTTATCTCTTTAAAATTCTTGTAAAGTTTATCTATTCCAAGAAAATTTTTAGTAATTTTGCCACTTGATAACACAAAAGATTTCTTGATTAAATTTTGATTTTCAAGATACTAATTTTCTAAAAATATCACTTTTTTTTCAAGAAAAACAACTATAGTAAAAAAGATTATGATATATCTTATTATGTACCTTTTTTGTTGGGTAATTACCCTTGCACTGTATAGCTTTTCTTTTAATGAAAGTTTTGTGTATACAGCATTATATACCCATTTAGTTTTGGGAGTAGGATTTTTTGGAGTTTTCAATTTTATAGGTCACTCTATACTCAGTGAAAGAGTAGCTAAAACTATAGGATGGGTATCTAATGGTTTTCAAAAAGAATTAGGGTTTGTATCGTTAGGAATAGGTATTTGTGGGATATTATGTCATTGGTTTCGTGATGGTTTTTGGATAGCTACGACTATCCCTTTTAGTATATTTCTGATAGGAGCTGCCTTGTTACACATAACTGAAATGAAACAAAAGCACAATTTCAACAAAGGGAATGTATGGATTATCCTCCCTGATTTTCTAATGCCTCTAACACTTGTAATATTACTCATTTTAAAACCATAATACAAGCTCCCTCACATCGCCCCCTCGCCACATTTCCTATTACTCGTACCTTATCGTCCCCTAATTCATTGCTGGTGTGACTCACACTGCCTGTGCGGCTCGCACCGCCCGTGTGGCTCACACTTGTATTTCATTGCTTAGTAGGTTGCTGGGGATAATAATACATTTTGAACCATCATCTACATTACAAAAGCGCTCCCTTCTAGTTTTTCATGCGTTTGAGTTGCAGATTAACAATCTGATTGTTTTTATTAAAATCCCTTATCGCCTCCAATCTTTCGGTCGAACATATCCTTTCTACTAATGCTTTTTGTGTTTCAACTTCTTGAGCTATAATCAAATTATAATTTTCCTCCCTTTCATAACAAATATAAAAACATTGGAAAGGCATATCACTACAATAGTTGATACTATTAATGTCTTTATTTTTGATATAATCAAAGCCATAAGCAACACACAAAGCCGGTTTTTGAGCCAAATCTGAGATGGTCGTCGCGATTTCTTCCATATCAGGAGTTAGTACATAGACACAATCATCTATTATTTTCTCAATTGTGGAAGACTCTATTTTTATGTCATTACCAACATATTGAAAACCTTTATACAGAAGATTTTCTAACGCTTTATAGTGACCCAAATCATACATTTCCGTATGATTATTACACAAATCATAATACAAGGGCATCATTCGTTCAGCCATTGAAAAAGCAAAAAGCGCCCTCTCTCTATCATTTAAAGATTCTATTCTTTGATATATTATTACATTATCCATATTTACAGCCTTTTTGTCCATTTTTACTTTCTCACCTCTTATTTCTGCCTCCACTGGCGCTTTTCGTATCGCTTGTGCGCTATTCTTCCCCATCATCAGCACATCTTCTCATTAACCTTATCAATTATCTTCTGTTGGTTTTTGAACACTCTCTATATTTTCTTTTATAAAATTCATTAGTGCCTCCTTATCCAAGGTGTATTTATTCTTCAAAAGCCTGTCAAACATCTGAGAAAGACCAATATAAAGAGATTCTTTGAAGAAATCCAGCAACTCGTCGGTAGGTAGTGCTGTCTCTTTATCTGTTATGGCAATAGTAATAGCTATAAAACCTCTTTTCTTAAAGAACTTTAGATGGGAACATCCCGCAGGATCTTTATATGCATAAAAAATCCCGTCTATTCTAACTTCAAAATGTAACCTAATTTCAGGAGTTATAAGAAAGTTAGATGCTATTTCTTGTAACTTACACTCAATTCTTATGATATATCTTATTAGAGAGCCATATACACTCCCACCTTCTTTAAGGGTTATTGTTACTTCTGACATTTTTTACAATTTTTAATTTTACATTGTTTTATATTTCTAACATTTCCCCACTAAAGGCTACCCGAAAAGCCTTGTCCTTAGAGGGCGATTTGCAAATCGCCCCTACAACAGCACGCAAGATAACTGATTATCTCCGCTGACAAATAAGTTTTAGCAACATAGTTAAAATATTACCTCACTAAAGAAGGCTGTTTATATACCCAATTATGAGCATTAGCAAATGTTATAAACTTGTCATTCCCCTTTGCGTTTCTAAATGTTATATAAGCTACTTTTAGATTAGGTCTTTAATTCTAATTGTTGCCTTTTTCATATCCCCTTACTCTTACCGAACATTAATAGAGTTCAACTTTACAATCTGATAAAGCATACACTCTACCATCAGATATCTCTATATTCCCCTCAGCTATTTTTGCTGTTAATAGTCCTAAATGTGTAGCTCATAATGTTATACCTTTTCGCCATCCTTCTATATCTCCCTTATAAGATAATCCATGGAATAATTCGTTGGTAGGTAGCCGAATTTTACAATTCTCAGTGAGAGCTCCTCCTTCCTTAGCCATAAAAAATAAAGATGTAAGTTTAGAAAACAAAGATTCTTTTTTAACCTTACTTCCTTTCTTTTTCCTAAAAAAATCTTCCCCATCATCCGCAATATAGAGAAACTCTCTACCTTCTACCTTTATGACGCCAGGTATATGTTCGTTACTATTATCCATTATTCGGTATTTTAACAAAAGTGATATTATCCAATCCTACCTCCTACCTGCCCCTCTCATCCTACCAGTCTGATCAACCCCATCAGGATTATCATCTAAATTCTGTGATCCTCTCATAGGTTTCTTGTGCTTCCTTTTTTATTTTCTCATCCTTTGTATAGTCTAATACAAAGTCTAAAATCTCTTTGTTCTTAGTATTGCCAGGTCTTATCCGCAGTGCCAATTCTTTAGCAAAAAGAGCACGAATATTCTCTGATTTGACCTCCCTTACTGACTTTATGAATCTCTCTATAGTTTCAGGATTCTCAGGATCAGTACTTAATGGATCTAAGTATCTTGTTATTACCATATCCCTATACCCCTCATTACAATCAAATTCTTGAGCGTTGTCAAAGTTTATCTGATCCCTTTCCTTATAGAAATCTTTGGGAAGTGTCACTTTCTTATTTATATGATGGCGATGGGAATTAGGATATTGCATCAAGATTTTTACATACATGTACTTAAACCAATTTTTTTGATCTCGGAGGAATTCTTCTCCAAACCTATACCCTTCTAATTTCGTCCCCAATTCTCCAAAAAACTCTTTGAGATTCTTCTTAAATTCCTCTGGCTCTTGCCTGAACAGATCTCCTCTATCATTGTATATCCTTTTCCTTAGGAGGCGTTCTCGCTCTATGAGATAACGGGTCTGCTCGGCTTGTGCCCCTGATACAGTTACTTGGGAAAGGTCTTGGCTCAGGGAAAGGGCTATATTAGTTCTATTATCTATATACAGCGGAAGGGCTACAAACCCGAGAATATAGTACGTATGATTACAATTCATAACAGATAGGGTATCGCGGAAAGAACCATCAGGGCTGACAGGAATCTCTCTGAAGACTCCCATAGCATTATGGAAAAGACTCAATTCTCGAACCTCTTCCAAGGAGGTCACTTTCCCTGAGATAATGGCATAGTTTCTCTCCTTCGTCTGGTAAGCTGAGTGGGGTTGGGTACCACACGCCCCCAACAGAAGGATTATTAGAACGGTAAAAATCTTTTTCATTTTATTAAGCATTTATTGAAATAAGTTAAAAAATTATTGCCCAATATTTAAGTTTGCTCATGTGGCTCACACCTCGTGCCCCTACAATTAGGCTTTATCTCTTTTGCTTTCTGCCACTTAGTAAGTTGTAAGAGCATATTCAATAGATTACCACATTACCTAAGATAACCAGAAGAATTTATATAATGAGCAATTTCATCTGTAGGAATGATATTTACTCCATAAATTTTATTCTTCTCACACAGTTCCTTGAATCTTTGACTGCAATATAATTGTGAAAGAAAAGCAGCACTATTTAACGGAAAAACATCTTTCTTTATCTTATCTACAGACAAGGAAAGGAACTCCCATTTTTTTATAGATAAAGCATTTTGTATGATCATAGGTTCTCCCTTATCAGATAGGTTTTCTGTGTAAATACTATTTTCATAGTCAATAACATCTTCATACTCATAGAACTTTATAAAATAGTATTCTTTGT
>CALFOY010000060.1 GCA_937919265.1 uncultured Capnocytophaga sp.
CTAAAAAAGCGTTGCCAAAGGTTCCCGATGTCTTGCATCGCTTGTCCGTTCTGATTGGTAGTGCGTACACTAATTCCGATGATTTCCATTTTCTATATGATTAATCTATGAGTTTAAAGAGACTTCTTCTTGTGCTATTTCATTGATAAGCGTTAAAAAAGGTTCTATATATTCCTTTTGATGTGCAGGGATAAAGTGCTTTTTATCACCTATGGTGAAGGCATCACCTTCTTGGCTCTTTTGTGCAGGGTGTTCTTTGATCTCTTGCCAACTACTTCTTACAGCTTCTTCCATCAAGTCCCTACTTATTAAGCCCTCCTTGGTAAGTACAAAGCCATAAAGCCCTCCAAACAAGAGAGGAGCTGCTAAACTTCCTAATAGAATGCCTTCTATCTTATGTTTGTTAGCAAACTTCTTATATTTCTTTTCATTTTCAGCATAGAATTTCAATTGATCTTCTATCCCTAACTGTTTGATTCTCCCTTTAAGGTCTGTAGCATTTTTAATCTCATCAGGCAATTGCCCTTCTGTTTTCAATTGAAGTAGAACAATGGTAAGTACCCTTTTCAAAGGAACTTCCAACATAGTGGCATACTCTTTTGGGATCGTTTCATCTACTTTCGTAATGAAATTTTGCCATAACTCACTAGCAAGGTCATCAGGGTTATCCTTGTTGGTAAAGAGATGACTATTAGCTTTTTTAGGGGTACTTATTACAGAAACATCTGTTTGAGTGAGGACTCTAAAATTGGTTATGACAAAGCCTACACTATCTCTTTTTCCTGAAAGTACAGTTTTGGAATGTACGCCAATGAAAGCATACACTTCTTCGTTGGGCATAGCTCCTAAAGGTGCTACTATTTGCTTTTGAGCTAACTGTAAAACTTCTTGACTATCTTCATAGATAGGATTTTTGACGTCTGCAACAAATAACACACGTTGTACAGCCTCACCTGCCTTAGATAAAAAGTTTTCTAATTGACTGATAATGTTAGTATTCATCTTCTTTGGATATTTTTAGTTACTTTATTAATAGTTAAATTTTTCTCTAACTCCTTAACTTACTTTACTTAATGATATTTTTCCTCTTTAACAACAAAAGATATAGGTAGTATAAAAGAAAAATCCCTAATATGACTACATCATATATAGAGGTTTGCTCCCCTAATAATTGCCAACGCTGACGAAAGTAAAAGGTATAAACGTCTAAAAGCAACATTGCTACAAGTGCACACATCATTATAGAAGTGGCGACCTTTTTGCGAAACAACAACACCGTAATAACACTTATAGGAGGCAAGAATACGGTAATACCGAATAAAATAGCTAATGCCAAAGGATAATTTTTGAAATAAATCAGTCCTCCTGCTCCAAAATGGCTGCCGATATACGCTTCATTGTAGGTCATTGTATGACAAAAATCATTGATACCTACGCAAGTAATCAGTAAAAACAATACGCTAAAGATCCAAATAGTAATATTCTTTGTCATTTTCTTTTTATTTAAATAGTTTTTAATAAATTCTCTTTAACTTCTTACAAACTTGCCAATACTCTCTAAAAGTTGGGGTTTGTCTTCCTTTTAATTAAAATGGCCTACCTCTCTTGTTTTATAAACACCCTTTACAATCTGCCAACAAACATCATAGCCCCCTGCTCCTGTACCATTTTGAGCCTCTATATAGATAATATCGTCTTCTTTGTCATAATAAACGGATGTTTCACTAAAGGCAGGTACATACATATCCGTATAAGCACTTTTAGGAATATTCACTTGTTTGCCATTAATGCTCACCACAAAACTCTTATATTCCGTCTCTGGCTCAGAGCCATCAGTTCCTTCAAAAGGTTTTCCATCTATTTTGTATTCGTAATGGTCACCTTTGTTTTCTTTGGTAAAGGTATGTTTTTTCTTATCGTATTTTTGAGCAGTAAGTTCTACACGAATTCCCATACCTGAAAAAGTAATGGCATTATCGCTTTCTTTTTCTTTCTTAATGGAAAGAAACATATAAGTAGGTTTCAGTCTGCTGTTATGAATATACCCTTTATCTATGTAATGCCACTTACTTATATCTTCATCAGCATGAAATATATAAACAAGCTTATTATTAGGGAGTGTCCCCAGTATTTTACTTTTGACACTTTCCTTTTCACGGATATTTACATAACCATCTTTGTCCTTTACCACAAAGAATTGACCAAAAGTACACTGGGAAATTAACAAAAATAAGAATACCATTCGCTGCATAGTTTATTTTTTTTGATTGTTCAGTTAAATAAAAAATCATCAATATTTATTTCATTAGAGGTGTACTCATTCCCATATAAGTCCTTAACTACAGCTCTTAGAGTAGCCCCTTTGCCTTTTAGTTGTGCTAATTCGTTTATTTTATCCCATAAATGGTAAGATACTGTATCGTCATCTTCTTTTATAAAGCTTACATCCCTGACATGTACAGGGCTTTTCAATTCAAATATTGTTTTTTCAGCTAAAGGTTAAAGAATCTTAAAGACAGGTTCGCTAAATTTGCTATATTCCTTCTCTGTATCCCTTATAATAACATTTATTACCCAACGAGGGGTTTCATCAGGCGAAAATTCTTTGAAGTTTGTTAATAATATTTTTGTTTTTTCCATAGTTTGATCAATATTAATCTTCCAAAAACAAAGACTCATTCTTGAATTTTTCAAATGAAATAAATCTTGTAGCCATTTTCTTGTCTTTTTTAATGGTTAAACAAATAATTTTAGTAAATTTCTACTTTATATTGCGCCCTACGAACTTTATATTGTATCCTACGGACTTGATTTTGGTTTCTACCGAGTTAATATTGCGTTCTACGGAGGTGATATTGGGTTCTACTGAGTTAATATTATGATTTTCGTAATTTATATTTTAAAAAATCATATAAACAAATTAATTTCTTATATAATTGTTCCAGTTGATTATTGTATAATAATTCCCTGTTTTCTGTTAAGAAAGATTTTAAAATATTCAAATCAATTTTATTTGGAGACAATAAAAGGATATTAGTTAATTGATGTCTTTTATTATCTTTTGTATCATCTATTAATTTATTGATATTATTGTATTTTCTATTGATTTCTTCCTTATGTTTTATGTAATTTTTTGGAGGATAAAAATCTTCTATTTTGACACTATTTACCGTATTTATAAATTCAGGAGAAAAT
>CALFOY010000061.1 GCA_937919265.1 uncultured Capnocytophaga sp.
TAGGTTGTTACACTACTCCTGTTACTATTAGGATAAGTATTTGTTATTTTCTTAGGGAAGGCTCCCTCTTGTATGCCTGTATCGTTGTTGTCATCTTTACCACAACCCACTAAGGCTACGCTTGCCATTAAGGCGATAAAAAACTTTTTCATATAGATGTTATTTTTAAATTTGAGGCAAAAGTACAAATAATTGGTGAATTAGCAAAAGATTACTACTTTTTCTTGTCAAACAAATCGGTATGAGAGCCCAAGCGCGATAAATAAATTTGTTTAGTCTCTTCATCAAACTGAAACCAAATAATAAGCAGGTCTGATTCTATATGACATTCTAAATACCCCTCATAGTTTCCTATCAACCTATGAGGCTTCATATATTTGGGTATATTATCTCGTCCTCCTTGCTCTAATAATCTAATAGTATTATCTATTTTTGCTATCTTCTTTTTATTATTCTCGAACTTTTTATAATCCTTCTTAAACTGACTAGAATAGGTTATTTTATACAAACTTTCTTTCTTGTCAATATCTTGTTCTTCTTCCATAACATTAACTTTTTAAAGATTTCAAAAGCTCTTCGGTAGAGTCAAAAAACTTAGTATTTTTATCTCTCCTCATTTGCTCTACTTCTTTCATAGCCTGAAGCGTTACTTCATTGGGCACATAGGCTTCCTCTTCAAAAACTACCTTTTTAGCTTTGAACTTCTCTAATAATACTCTAATTATAGGAATATCAATTGTATTTATCTCTGCGTGTAATATAGCTGTACTCATATCTTTCTATTTTAGAGGGCAAAGATACAGATTAATTAGCTAATTAGCAAATTTGCCAATTAGCTAATTTTTCCTTCCTGCTGATTTAGCAGAAAAATACACTACTGCTACCTTCCCTATACAAACGATACAAGAACAATACAGCAAGAGCGAACGATAACCGAAAGATGAGCAAAGTATAAACCTCTAATTATTGTTTAAAAACCAGAAAAATATCCTACCCCCATTCCTCCCAGCCTTCCCAGCCCTCTCATACCTCCCATTAACCAAAATATTTCGTCCTTTCAACCTTAAATAATTAGTCGTTAAACATTCATAATTGATATTTATTTTATATCTTTGCATTTTGAAAAGTTATAGAGCCTCTATGAGTAGATATATCAAAAATATACATATCAATAAAGTACGACATCTGAGGGACATAAATATTCCTTTGGAAAAGGAAGATTATCCTCATTTGATGATTACTGGTAAGAATGGTAGTGGGAAAACTTCCCTGCTCAATGCTATTGCTAATCATATTGAAAGAGTAGCAAATGATAGATATAAATATTTTGAAGACTATAAGAGTAAGATAGAATATTTCCAAAATGAACTAAAAGAGAATCCTCAAAATACTCTCTCTATAGAACAACAACTACAGTACTATAAAAATCAATATGAATTCTTTTTCAGTGAGGTAACCGTTGCTTTTGAAGATGTTGATAGCCTTATTAGAAAATATCAAGATGGTAACTTTATTATTGCTTTTTATGAAGCGCATAGAACTATAAAAAAACTCCAAGAACCTAAAAACCCTACTAAACCTGAACTTCAAGATAAATGGGGAATAAAGCAAACCTCTACTCAAGAATTCTTAAAATTTCTTGCTGACCTTAAAATACAAGAGGCTTTAGCACGAAATGAAAAATTAGAGAAAGATGCTAACCAAATCAGAGAGTGGTTTGTGAATTT
>CALFOY010000062.1 GCA_937919265.1 uncultured Capnocytophaga sp.
TACGGTCTCGTGGGCTCGGAGATGTGTATAAGAGACAGTTATTTTTGCATCATTATTTTTTTGTATATGGAATACATAAGCACCTTTGAAATGTTAAAAATAGGGGTAGGTCCTTCTAGTTCGCATACCTTAGGACCTTGGCGCGCGGCAGAGGCTTTCCTTTCTGAGCTTAAAGAAAGACAGTTACTAGACAAAGTGAATCATATTCAGGTAGATTTGTACGGCTCTCTTTCTCTTACAGGAAAAGGACACGCGACAGACCTTGCCGTAATGCTGGGCTTAAGTGGTGCAGACCCCGAATATATCCCTGTTGAGAGCATAGATGTTATTATTTCAGCTATTAACAAAAACCAACAGCTATATCTAGCTAATCATTACTATATTGACTTTAATCCAAAAGAGAATATAAAATTCAATAGAAACTTCCTCCCATTTCACGCTAATGGGCTTACCTTTACAGCAAGTTTTGAAAATGAATCTTATTCCTCTACTTTTTATTCTATCGGTGGGGGATTTATTGTAAAAGAACATAATAACGAAAGTGCTGAACAGCCAAACGTTATCAAATCTTTCCCCTACCCTATTGATTCTGCTCAGGATTTACTTAACTATTGTGAGGCTGAAAACAAAAAAATTTACGAAATTGTTTATCAAAATGAGAAAGTATTACGTTCTGAGCCTGAAATACATTCTGAATTACTTCGTATATGGCATACAATGCTTGAATGCGCTTATATTGGTTGCCATTCTGAAGGAATTTTGCCTGGTGGGCTGAATGTAAGACGCAGAGCATATGATATTCATAAAAAACTCATAGGTGTTGTTCCTTACAACGACCCAGAATCGTGGTTAAAATCTATCAAAAAAACCAAAGTTCAATTCCGAGAAATACTTAAATGGGTAAGTTGTTTTTCACTTGCAGTGAATGAAGTAAATGCATCTTTGGGGCGAGTAGTAACAGCTCCTACAAATGGTAGTGCTGGAGTTATCCCTGCTGTAATTTTATATTATTTAACTATTGACAACCATAAGGCTGGCTACGAAGAAATTAAAAAGTTCTTACTAACATCTGGAGTGATAGGTAGTTTATTCAAAAAACACGCAACTATTTCGGCTGCTATGGGTGGGTGCCAAGCAGAGATAGGTGTATCTTCGGCAATGGCAGCCGCTGGGCTATGTGAAGCTATGGGAGGTACTCCAGAACAAGTAATGATAGCCGCTGAAATAGCAATGGAACACCACTTAGGGCTAACTTGTGACCCTATTGGAGGGCTCGTACAAATACCTTGCATAGAACGAAATGCTATGGGAGCTATAAAAGCTATTAATGCAGCCGAACTAGCTCTAGAAACAGACCCTAAAAATGCAAAAGTTCCATTGGATAAGGTTATCCATACTATGTGGCAAACAGCACAAGATATGAATACAAAATACAAAGAAACCTCTGAAGGAGGGCTGGCTGTTGCTGTAAATATAGCAGATTGCTAATCTTAATTGATTATTATAAACCTAAAAATCTCTTCATTGCTGAAGAGATTTTTTTATATTTTAAAACTTATGGATTTTATAAGATAACTCTAATCTGTTATTACCCTTATTTCCCTAGCTTCACTTTTAGAAGGTGTTTTGGATACTACATCCATTGCCCAATCAAATAATTCTTCTAAGTCATAATCACCACTATGAGGGATATCCCAAGGTATGGCATAATCTACTATTAAATCATACTGCTTTAAAGTCTCTGCAACTATAAACGATATAGCCAATGAAGTATCTGCATCTTTACTTCCGTGTCTTATACGCCAATACTTAGCCTTTTCTGATGGGTAATTTAAGAAACGAAGTGGCGCCATTAGATTTACAATTTTTTTAGGTGCCAATTCTCCTTTTTGTGTAGAATTTTGATAGGAGTAATTGGTAAAATGTTTTTTATCAGTGGTAGCATCTCCAAATAATTGGTTTTCACCAGAACTAAGGTCAAGAGCATCAAAAGCCGGAGGAGTTTTTGCTCTTCCTAAGTAGTTGATATATTTATCCCAATCAAAATCTACAATTTCATTATTTTTTATAGTAAGAAATGTATATTTGCTCATATTTGTTCCATTTTTTTGAGCCTTTTTAGCTGATTGAATAAGCTCTTTTATTATCATTTCCTTAAAGTTACCATTTCCTTGCTCATCCAATTTTAGCCATTCATTTTCTTTTTTTATTCCTACGGATATATTTACATTATTTATAAACTTTTGTTTTAGTTCATCAGATATTTTTTGTTCTTCATCTGAAAGTTTACCTTCTATGAGCTTACGTTTTACGTTATAATCAAGCATTTCAATAGATATTTTCTTATAATTACGCTCTTTATTGAACTGCCATTCATAAGCATTGTTAGCAATATCAAGTAATGTTATAGGACAATAAGCGGAAACGGCATATATACCATCTGATGCTTTTGCCGCTCCTACTTCTTTCAGATAGTCTTCATATTCCCAATTTCTTCCTGAAACACCTAAGAGTAAAGAAACAGCACCTCCTGCACTTGTTCCGTTAGAGATTATCTTATCTGCATCACCAGGCATTTGGTCATCATTATATTTTAGGTAACGAATAGCAGCTTTAAGATCTACAATTACGGCAGGAGCTTTCCCTGTTGGGGTAGTACGACCACGAGCCCCGGCAGATGCCACTATGAAGCCTTTAGAGAGAGCAAAAGTTACAATATTTTTTTGATTCTTATTATTTTTAGTTTTTTCTAGTTTTATTGGTTCAGCAGGCATATATCCTCCTACACTATTAGGGAAAAAAATAGGTGCATTTGATTCAGAAAATCCATTTATAGTACCTCCATTAAAGTATTCCTCTGGTATATAAATATTCATTTTCTGGTATTTTTCCTCAACAGGCTTGGATACATATATAATTCCTTCATAAGCACGTACTTGGTATTTCTTACCTGCTTCGGTAAATACCTTTGTTACATAATTGTAACTTTTAAATTTTAAAGGGTCTTGCTCTTGTGCTATAGCATTTATAGCTATAAAAGTCATCAATAATTGAAAAAAAATTTTCATTTTGCTATTTTTTGCATTTGTTAGGTACAAAATTATAAATTAACTTTTAATCATTATATTTTTTAACTTTTTTATGATGACATTTTTAGATGTAATTTTTTTTTTGTACTTTTGCCCACAAATCCATTAATTAATGAATAGAAGATATAGCTTACATAAAATAGAGTTTGAAAATAATTGCCCTTTCGATGCTTCAGCTTATAGTAGATTTAAATTTGGAGATACTCTTATAGCTCAAAATTTTGGGAAAGAACTATTTGATGGTTTTATCAAAGAAAATAAAGAATTGATACTCTCTCAAAATGAAATTGTGTTACTACCAAGCCCTTATTTTTCTATACCAACAGCATCAGACTTTTTATGTGAATACTTTAAAAAGCACTTAAATTATTTTCTGTTTCAGAACGGGAAAAAATCTTGTATATCAGCAAAAATACATCGTAACCAGACTTATATACAAGATTATGGCAATATGAGCTATGAGGAACGTGTTAAGCTTATTTCTGGTGATACTTATTATATAGATAGAACCTTCATAGAAGGAAAATTTTGCTTACTAATAGATGATATTAAGATAACAGGTAGCCACGAGGTTACAGTAAATCGTATATTGGAACAATATAATGTAAAAGGTGACTTCTTTTTCTTGTACTATGCAGAGCTTATTAATAAAGAAATCCACCCGAGTATAGAAAATCATTATAACTATTTTTCAATAAAGTCTATAACCGATATCATAACTCTAATGCAAAGTGAATATTTTGCATTCAATACCCGAATTGTGAAGTACATTTTGAATCTTAAAGTTGAAGATTTTAAAGCTGTTTTATCATCTTTATCTATTGAAAAACAAAAAGAATTGTTCGAGTGGGCTATTAGCAATAACTATCATCAGATACCTGAGTATCAGAATAGTATTTCCATATTAGATAAACTATTATCATAGACAGAAAACAAAAAATATTTGTAAAAAATAATCCGTTAATAACTTTGATGGTAAGCTA
>CALFOY010000063.1 GCA_937919265.1 uncultured Capnocytophaga sp.
TTGCCGTAGAGGTCTTGTTCGCGTTCCCATATCAGCTCGCCTTCTTATCAATTAAGCTTGGAAAAACAACTAATACATTGAATTTCTAATAGGAATGACACAAGATATTTGTATTCAAATCACCTAATTTTTTAGAAATCCACACTCGCTCTGCCTGATGTTTTGTTAATCCAATAAAAAGACTTGCTAATTTTATAGCTTCTTCCTTTTTAAATTTATATTTAGAAAGTGCAAACCATTGGTCTCCATTAATTAAGGATAGTTTTATATGAAAAAGATCTTTTTCTGTACAATCCTTTTCAAATTCTCTGATTTTAGCAGCAGGTAATATAGTAACCAAAACATAATCTGTTGTATCGTAAACAAATTTCATAATAGCTCTATTTCCTTTTTTGCTGATTAGAAAATTAGGATTATTTTTTTCTTTTTCATCTGCTAACACTTCCCAACTCTCACCTAACTCTTCTGTTGTACAACATATCCATTTCTTTTCCATTGTAATATTTTTATAAAGTATTATTCATAGTATAGATGAACATTTTTTTAGAACTTGTGCCTGTGCTTTCACTCCAAGCATTGAAATGAGGAGTTCTATCAAATTTATGTCCAATTTCATGATAATGATATCCACTAATAGGTTCCCCATTAGTACCCGCTGGTGCGAGCTTGCAGCTCGTACCCCAATACGCCAATTCCACCCCAAAGTGATTAAAAAAACTTTCTCTTTTTCGGGCTACTCTCTTTCAAAAGTTAGAAGTATTTAGTTACTTTCTTTGTTTTTGCATACCTTTAGCCTTTGCTCTTAAGACTTATTATTGTAAACCTATTTCAGGATATGACACTTATGGGTATTCTAAACAATATAAATATCTTGAGGAGTATTTATGGGAACTCTTATAATTAAATTATTTGCATTTTCAGCTTCGATAAAATCATCTATAATTGTGATATTAATAATTGGATCTATATTATCCATAAATAGAAACCATATTAAATTACCAATGTTATCTTCTAATAAAATTATCCCATCGCCCCCCCAACTTCCTTCACCTCCCCCTACAGTATATTTATTATTACTATTCCTTACTAATATATCAAATTCTGTAACATAATCTGCCGAGTTGTATAAAAAATAGCTCTCAACAGTTGTTTTACAAACAACTCTTATTGATACATTATTTTTTTCAATGACTAAAATATCCCCATTTGGAAAAAATATACCATTTATTAAAGGACATTTAAAATTATTTATTAGTTTAACAATATCCATACATTATTATTTATCTTTATAAGTATTTTTTTTATTAGAAATAGATGATTCAAGAACAGGTTTTTCTTTTAATCCTTTATCAGGTACAATACCCCCGCTGGCGCAAGCTTGCAGCTTGTGCCCAATTCACAATTCACGATTCTCTCCCCGTCCTACCTGTCCCACCCGTCCTACAAGTCCCATAATCGCTCGTGTGGCTCACACCCCCCGTTGGCGCAAGCTTGCAGCTTGTGCCCAATTCATAATTCATAATTTGCCAATTCCCCTCGCACTATTTAGAGCGCTTTATAGGCTTGCTTGAAAAACTCTTTTCTCTATGATGGGTAAAGGAAAATAGCAGGGTAATTCTTTTGTATTATGGTGATTAGCAAGTTGTTGAAATTTTAACAACCCATCTGATATATTACCTACATTACCCAAGCTCTTAATATCATAGGCACGAGCTACAAGCTCGCGCCAGCGGGGTGGTAAAAGTACCATAAATTCCTCAACCTATAAAATTACTACTTTTTAAAACATTGAGCAAGTACCTAACACAAAATTTTTATATCCAATACTAAGAAAATATTTAAATAATATACTGGTAAAAATTTTCGCAATCCTTTCCATTTAATGCAGATATATATTTTTCTTTAAATTCATAAAATGAATTAGCAATTATAGCTACATCTTCGTACTCAGGTTCTGTACCATAAAATATTTTTCCATTATTAAATTCACCTATACCTATTGCGACATAGCTATATCCATTTTTTACAGACATTAAAATTGGCAAATGTTTATCCCAAAAGGATTTAATATCAGATAACATTTCTTCGTCTAAGGCAGAATCAATACTCTGACATTCAAATTCATTCCAAGAAAAAGAGTTTTCATCATTTTTAGAAAAATCTTGATAAGATAAGAACCAAATATTGTCTTCCCTATTAGAGCATAAAGAAAATATTTTAAGAAATTCTTTATATTCTTCTATTGTTTTTGCAACTCTTCCTTTAGCTGAAGAGTTAATTACAAGATTTGAAATATCTACTGTTTTGATATTCCATCCTTTATTACATAATTGTTCAATAAATATTCTATTTTCCATTTAAAATTTGTTTTTTTATTACGAAGCTGTTTAAACTTTTCCTTACAATAAAATAAAAGTTCCAAAAGATTAGTAATTTTGTGTTTGAGAAAAATAACACCAAAATTCAGGAACTTTGGGCAAAGATACAATAAATAATTAGATTATTCCCTTTTTAAGTGTAGGAAAGTAAAAAAGAAAACTATAT
>CALFOY010000064.1 GCA_937919265.1 uncultured Capnocytophaga sp.
GTAGCCAAACTTCTAACTATTGAAAATAATTTAGAATATCTACAATCTTTTGAGAATAAAACTCTTGACGATTTTGATAATCTTAAAAAAAATATAAATACAGAACTTAAAAAAGTTAATCAAAAAATTAATGAAAACATAAATTCATTTTTTGATTTTACAAAAGAAAATAACATTGAAGCAAGTGATTTTTCAAGAAAAAATGTTTATACTTTTTTTGAAAATTTGAAAAATAAAAAACCAGATATTAATTTTGATGCTAAGTGGATAGCTGAGATTGATAGTAAAGAATTATATCCTCAAAAATTAAAAAAAGAATCTCCTCATAAAGCTATTTTATTAGATGATAATCAGCATTTTATAGCTGAATGGGTAAAAGAAGTCGAAGAAAATTATTTTCTAGAAAAATATTATAAAAATATTCTTAAAAATTTAACACCTCTTGCTGTACTAAGTAGTATTCAAAAGGAGATTAAAAGCATTAAAGAAGAAGAAAATATTTTGCCTATTTCCGACTTTAATAGTATAATAAACCAAAGAATAATAGGGCAACCCTCCCCTTTTATTTATGAAAAAATAGGGCAAAGATATCAACATTATTTTATTGATGAATTTCAAGATACTTCTTTTTTACAATGGCAAAATATACGTCCATTAGTCAAAGATGCTTTACAAAGTGAAAATCACTCAGGAAAAAAGGGAAGTTTGTTATTAGTAGGAGATGCAAAACAGTCTATATATCGTTGGCGAGGAGGAAAAGCTGAACAATTTATGGACTTATACCTCAAAGAAGAACAACTTAGAGAAGGTGAAGAACCCATTCATATAGAGCCTACTATCGAAAATTTGGAAGCAAATTACAGAAGTTATTCAGAAATCATCAATTTTAATAACGAAATATTTAAATTTATCTCTGAAAATACTGAAATTTTTAGTAAAAGTTCAAAATACAACAAGTTATATCAAACTGCACAACAAAAACAAACTTCAAATACTAAAAAAGGAGGATTTGTCTCTATTCAATTTTTGGAAAAAAAACAAATTATAAATGAGGAAGATAAAGAGGTTTCAATGCTAGAAAAATATTGTTCTGCAGTAATTGATTCTGTAAAAGATTCTCTTGATAGTGGTTTTTCTCAAAAAGATATTTGTATTCTCACAAGAACCAATATACAAGGATATGCTTTAGCTCAAGCGTTATCTGAATCTGGATATAAAGTAATCTCACCTGATGCTTTATTATTAAATAACGTTAATGAAATTAAATTTTTAATAAATTTAATAAAATTAATACTGAATGATGATAACAATGAAGCTAAATTAGAGCTATTACTTCTTTATGTTCAAATAAAGAAAATTGAAGATGTCCATAATTTTTTAGATAAATTTATACATAAATCTATTAATGAATTCTATAAATCTGTTAATTTCTCTCTATCTTATTTCAATTCTATTTCTTTTTATGAAAGTATAGCATACGCTATATCTACATTTGAATTGAATAAAGAATCTGATGCATATTTAACTCATTTTATGAATCTTATCCTTGATTTTAAAGGCGCAAAAAAAGGAGGAATGTTTGACTTTATTACGTTTTGGGAAGAAAAAAAGGATAAACTTAGCATTAGTGCCCCCGAAGGAATAGACGCCATAAAAGTAATGACTGTTCATAAAAGTAAAGGTTTAGAGTTCCCTGTTGTAATTTACGCTTTTGTTAAGGATAAATTAACAAAAAATAAGGATAAAATTTGGCTACCTATATCTCCTGAAGAATTTAATAATTTCAAATATTTATTGATAGATAATTTTAAAGGATTAGAAAAAATTAATCCAGAAATAGTAATTGAAGAATCTGAAAAACAAATACTTGACGAGATTAATATTTTTTATGTGGCAATGACTCGTCCTAAAACATATCTTTATATTATAGGAGAAAAAACTAAAAACACCACATTAGACAATGTTAAAAATTTTTCAGATATTTTACAACTTTTTTTAGAAAATAAAAACATTTGGGAAGAAAACAAAAATATATATGAATTTGGAGAAAAAATTCATATAGAGCGAAAAAATACTAATGATGATTTTTTTATTCCTTTTAAGCAAAATACTTCAGAAAAATCAAATTATACAATTGTTACTCGTTCAGGAATGCTTTGGGATACTCAAAAACAAATTTCAATAGAAAAAGGAAATATTATTCACGAATTATTATCTGAAATTTACTTGAAAAATGATGTTAAAAAAGTTATAGAAAAAGCGTATAAAAATGGAATTATTAACAAAAATCAATATCTTATATTAGAAGAGCAAATTCAAAATATTGTAAATCACGAATCTTTAAGTATATATTTCACAGAAAAATATACTATTTTTAATGAAAAAGAATTTATTAATGAAAATGGCCAATATGAACGCCCAGACCGAATAATGCTTGATAAAGAATCAAATGAAGTTTTTATAATTGACTATAAAACAGGAAGTTATCATCAAGAAAAATATAAACAACAAATAGAAAATTATAAAAATACTTTATCTAAAATGAATTGGAATGTAAAAAAAGGTTTTTTAGTTTTTATAAATGATGAAATAGAAATATTCGAAATCTAACTTTCAGAAATTTATGTTTTTTAATCTATATAAAACAAGTCTGAAGATACGCCA
>CALFOY010000065.1 GCA_937919265.1 uncultured Capnocytophaga sp.
GGAGATGTGTATAAGAGACAGGAAAATGAGTATACAAATTAGAAAAATGATTGAAAAAGCACAAAATGTTTTCGCTAAATTAGTGATTATCAGTTTGTTATTTTCTTTTGTGAATGTGAGTGCGCAGACTATTATAGTTACTGCAAACTCAGACTTTGAAATTACTGATGGTTTTTCAGGGGGACAATTGAAAATGAAACTTGCGCTTAATGCTTCACCAAATACGGCAGAGGTAGTGGTAACGCTTCCAGAGGGCTTTATTTATAAGCCTAATTCTGTACATAAAGAATCAGGAAATGGAGATGTTACTTATGTAAGCTCTTCAGCGAATGAAGTGAAGTTTAGTATAACTAATATTACAGGAGGGGAATTAGTTTTTACAATAAATAAAACTATTACCAAAGCAGGTCATATCAATTACTTAAAAACTCAAGGGCAAAATAGTAAATTGATTGATGCTGTTAAAGTAACACAAGGTTCTTCAACGAATACTCAGAAATCTAATGATTATTCGTATAAATATCCTGTTGTATCCGTAAAAGAGCCTTCTGTACATACAGATGCAGGCGGGAATAGTGGTCCTAAAACTTTTGAAATACAAAATGGAGGTTACGGGAAATTAAAAACAATTTATTTTTCTATTGAGTATCCTTCAGGAATTACGTATAATAAAGTATCTTATAATGGAACTCAACTTACTCCATTAGCTTCCAGTACTGCTCAGAAAAAATATTTTTCAATAGGAGAGGGGACTTCTACTCCTATTTCTAATGGTTTTCTTGCGAATAACCAAATAGCTACTATTACAGAAGAATATACTGTGACAGGTTGTCAAGATAGAGAAATAAAATATGAAGCAAGTTGGGGAGAAAAATTGGAAAATTTATTCGATACCAATAGTGCTAAACGTAGTATAAAAATGCCTTTGGGAACGCCTAAGTTAGAGTTAGTAGTTGATAATACTAAAACTTACTTTGAGCGTAAGGGGAAGGTATGTGATGCAGGACCTTTTGCTACAGTCACTGTTACTTATATAAATAAAGGTACAGCTGCTAATAAAGCTGCAGCTATGTACGATATGATATGGCGTATTTTTGATTACCAAAGTAGTGGGTTCAAATTTTATCAGCCTAAAAATGTACGTTTAGTAAACCAAGATGGTACCGATGGTACTTCTATTTCTATACCTACAGATCAAGAAAATAAAGCACAGGAAAGAAAATTGGCTTTCAATTTTACTACAGACCCTGATGGTGCAGGTTATGGTTTAGAGGATATTGATGGTGATGGAGATTTTAATGACTTAGCTTCTGGACAATCTTTTACTATTCGTTTTGATTATGAAAAAATGAATATGCCAAATTGTTTTGTTACAGATTGGTCTGGAAATTGGACTGTAGCACCAAGTACAGCTGTAGATTATAAAAACTCTTGTGGGAACAATGTTGTAGCTCAAAATTCTCATTTTCAGACAATTTATAGGGAAACTTTTACGAGATTTTTCCTTGAAGCGTCTGATGCATCTTTTGCGCCTATTAATTTAATTACAGATGAGGCTCGGACTGCTGCTGTAGTTATAGCTCTGCCTCACTATGACATAAATGAAGTATCAAAAGGTACTGCTAAAAAAGCAGATGTAGGAAGATTTAAATATGTAATTAATCTGCCTGCTGGGCTTATTGCAGAAAATGTTACAATGGTAGCAGGGGCTTCTTATTCACCTGCTCACGATAATTTTAATTCAGCAAATATTACTAATACTACAACAGGAGGTAATGGAGGAAAAATAACTGCTATTGCTCCTAATGAAAATAGATGGTATGTAAAATTTGATTTAAAAAGAGATTGTTCCAAAGCTGGAGGTGGAGGTGAAAAGAAAATTACCTATGAAGGTTTTTTTGTAGATGCTTATGATACACCAAATGCTTGTGATCTTAAAATACTTTGTGGCGAACAAACTGTAGCCTTGGTATGTCCTGGTAATTGTGGACAGCCTTATCCATCTCTTACAGGTATAGATGCCCGTAGAGCAGATAACTCTTTGGGCTGGACAGATGCTACTATGACAACTCGTATAAATCCTAAAGATGCTAAATATAAAGAACAATTAAAACGTGCTTTGTATTTAGATGAAGTAGATGTAACTGCAACTGGTACCACAGGAGGAGATATTGCTAATTTACATTATCGAGTGGAAATGTTGGCTACTACAAAGTTGGCAGCTAAAGGTATAAAAGTTACTATTAAAGATAAAGATGGAAATATTCTTGTAAATGCACAAGATATTCCCCTTGCTACTGCTTTAGTAAAAGAAGCAGAAAATATTTTTGAATGGAATATTACTTCTGTTCTTCCTGCTGGAGGAGTGAAAACAGATTATACATTCTCTGTGGTAACAACTTATCAAGTTATGAATGAGTCAGATGCTACTCGTAATTTTTGGAGTTGTAAAACAGGAAATTGTTTTGACGTAAGAGCGGGGAAAGAATCCTTCTTCTATACATTAGTAGGTAGTGAGAAAAAATATTGTGGAGCAAAATTGGCTCCTGATTTTACAATTGCTAATACCTATATAAGAGAAGGAAGTGATAGTTATAACCTCAAAGGGTGTGAAGAAACAGCAATAGGTAATTATATGTTGTCCACAGCACGTAGGTTTGAAACGAATGGAGTTCGTTTTTCTCCTGAGTTTCGTCCTGATAGAAAAATGAAAACCTTTAAGATAACTTTACCAAAAGCTTATACATTAAAAAAAATAAAGTTTGCTTATTTTAATGAACAAGTAAGGTTAGTAGAAAAAGAACTTTCTTGGAGTAATGTACAAGAAATGCATACAGCTACTCAAAATGTATATTTTTATAAGGAAATAACAGACTCTAATGATCCTGGATATTTGAATCCGGGGATTATAAATGTAGCTAATGGGTATGCTAATTATGTTAGAGCAATTGTTCAGGCTTCTTGTGCTTCAAAAATAGATAAAACAGAAGATGCTATAATAGAAGCAGAATATGAAGATTTCTATTATTACTATAAGGCTAATGGAGGTTCTCAGATATCTAGAACTCAACCATTAACTCAAAAACTTATATATAATGAAAAACCTTCTATTAAAGTTTCAACAGTAGGTAATGCTACTATGAAGGTAAATAAAAAAATACAAGAGTTACAGGTAAAATTAGAAAATAATAGCCTTTCTACTGCGCCCTATACTTGGCTTTCTATTCCAAATGTTACAGGTTTAAAAATTCTTGAAGTAAAAGATAGTTCAGGAAATATATTTACAGCTCAAACAGGAGCAAACTTTTCAGGTGAAAGTATGTATCACTTATCACAAACAGGGTTAGAAAAGTCAAAAAATGAAATTTATACTATAAAAATAGAGTTAAATAACTGCCAAGATAAACAATTAGAAATTTATGGCGGTTGGAATTGTGCTAGTTATCCAACAGCTGGGTATCAAACAACTTGTAGCGCTAGTAACTCTGATAATGTAGCTACATATAATATAAATCCGGTACAAAGTACAATTCAGGTATTACCTATTTCTGAAAATGCTAAAAAAAGCACTCAGATAAAAATGTGTGAGCCTACAGAGTATGAATATGAGCTTAATAGTGCAGGAGAAGGAAATATCTTAGAACCTATTGTATCAATAGCAAGACAAGCAGGTCTAGAAATTTCAGATTTCCAAATGCAGTACCCATCTAACACTGGTACTTGGGTAGCTATTCCTATCCAAGTAGTGGGTAATTTAGATAAATTTGATCTTAAAGTACATCCTAGTTATCCACAAGATGGATTACCTGGAACTATTGCAACTTCTGTAGAAAATAATCGTAAAGTTCGTATTAAATTTAAGATAAAACCAGAATGCGGATTTACAGCAGGTTCATCTTTTGATATTCAAGTATCAGGTAAAAATATTTGTGAAGAGCTTGTTGATGGAAATAAAGTAAGTACAATTACCGCTGGTATAATGGGCTTACCAACTAATCAATATACCATAAATAATACACTTACTTATCAAGATGGAAATGCAAGTAATTGTGTTTCTGGTAATGGGGCTAAATTTAAAGGGGTACATACTATTGCTTCTTCAGATCCTGGATTTAATACAGGAGAAAAAGGACGTGTTATTGTTAATATTCCAGAAGGTTTTGAATATGTAGCAGGTACTTTTACAGTAGGAGCTAAAAACCAAAAAGCTGGACAAACAATGTTTGCAGATCCAAGTATAGATAATGCACAAACTACTTCAAATAAATTGAGTATTATTGTGCCAAAAGGAATGTATGATTCTGCAAGTTTTGAATATACAATCAATATTAGACAAAAAGATGGAGTAGTTGTTTCTGAGTGTAGTAATAAGAAAGAACTTACTTATGAAACTATTGATGCTGTAGATAATGTACCTTGTGCAGGTAGTTCTTGTGGAGCTGTAACTATTGTTACTTCTCAACAACGTGGTAGAGAAGAAATAAAAATACAAAGACCAGAGTTGAGAATTTTTGATGTACAAGTATCTGAATCAGAAGTTGTTGCTGGTAATAAGGAGAAAATAACATTTACTTATAAAGTTAAAAATTCTTCAGCTACAATTGCTTATTCTGGAAATCTACGTGTTGATTGGTATTATGATGCAAATAACGATGGTAGAGCTCAAACATCAGAAACAATATTTAATAAAATATACTCAAGCCAATCTATTCCTGCAAATAGTGAAGTTTCTTTCACTGAAACAGTTGAAATAGAAGCTAGTAAAGTATGTAGATTACTTTTATCAATAGCAAATGAGTATAATACTTGTTTGTGTTCTACTGAAACACCAATAAGTATAACAACTCCTACTATTATTAAACAAGTAGCTAATGATTTAACTTTGTGTGAAACTGCTTCTGCTCAATTGGTGGCGCCAGTAGCTTCAAATTATTTGCGATATGAATGGTCAGTAGAAGGTACAACACCTGCAACAGCTCTTTCGTATTTGTCAAATGCAAATGTACATTTACCTACTTTTACTTATACAGGAACACCTTTAACGGCATCAAAATCATTTACTTATAATGTTAAAGTAACTCGTCCTGATGGTTGTCAAGCAACTCAAAAAGTAACAGTAACAGTTGATTCAGCACCTGTTGCTCCAACAGCTACTG
>CALFOY010000066.1 GCA_937919265.1 uncultured Capnocytophaga sp.
TTCAAAAAGTGGTCTAACCTCTATTATTATTCCTGAGGGAATTACTATTATTGAAAGTTCAGCTTTTTCTAATTGTAAAAATCTTGTATCAGCTTCAATACCTAAAAGTGCTACTTCTATAGGCGATTGGATATTTGATAACTGTGATAATTTAGAGGAAGTTACTTATGCCCCTAAAATAGTTAAAGAGAATATGCTTAACAATCTTGCAAGTTTGAAGAAAGTTACTTTATTAGAAAGTGTAACTTCTATAAACGAATGGGCTTTTGAGAACTCAAGAAAATTAACAACTGTTATTGTTAAGGCTACTATCCCTCCTCTTTTGAGAGGAGAAAATGTATTTAGGAATACATCTATAGAACATATTTATGTACCTACTAGTAGTATAAATGCTTACAAAACAGATAGGCTATGGAAAAACTTTGCCTCTAAAATACAAGCCCAACCATAATATTTAAATGCCAATAAAGTATACTATATAATATATTTCACTTACAGTTCCCTAATTTCTGAAAACGACCAAATTTTTTAGTAAAAGTGCAGGGAAAATAAAAGTTGAGATGTCTATCATTTATGTAGACATTCCTTTTGCTTTGCACTTAATTCAAGCAAAAGGAATGTCTTATCTTTTTTATCATAAATGCTCTATCCGAAGGGAGCTATACAAAGGAGGAAACCGAAAAACCTTAATAGAGTAGGTATAAAACAATTCATATTATAAACTAATGAAGAAATTTTTATTATTATGTAGCATTGCTATCAGTTCGGCAATATATGCGCAAGAATTTGAAATAACTCAAGAAGGTATTCTTGAAAAAGGTACTAACAAAGATTTTGTTATAATAAAGTCTGAAGGGAAAAGTGCTAAAGAATTGTATAACAGTACAGTGAAGCATATTGGAAAAATCAATGGTAAAGTGTTGGAAGATGAAAAATACGAACATCTTAAATGGCAGGTTTACGTTCCAAAAATCACATATGTAGAAGAGCTGCTAACAAAAAACTATATTGATGCTTATATTACTATACAGCTCTCTTTCAAAGATAATCGAGCTAAGTATGAAATTACAGCTACTAATTTCAAATGTCCGAGTAATGGTAAGAATTTAGTAATTCGAGCAACAGGTATGACAGATCCTTCTTACTTTATTTATAGAAGAAATGGTAACTTAGTTGAGACTAGAGCTAAAAGTGATATAGAAGATTTTTTTAAGAGAGATATTAAAAGTATCCTCGAACAAGATAATTGGTAAGACTCTTAAAGCATATAAATTATATTCTTATACCGAAAAAGCAATGTACCCACAAGCGGTACATTGCTTTTTTTTTAGGGTGGAATGGGCGTGGTATTTTAGAAGCCATTGCACTTCAAAGCGAACGAAAGCTTCGCTCTTCCTATTTATTGCAAAAGTTTAAGATTTAATGTGTTAGCTCCTACATTGTAAGCATAAATGGACGAAGAAATAAAGGTAAAGTTCATTTCATCAATAGTTTTAGCACCTGTTATATCTTTAGTGGTAATAATAGCACTCATAAGCTTATTAACCCTACAAAAGTTCATTAAGCTTAGCAAATCTTGTGGCATTTGGTAATACCTATTGCTCCATTTAATTTCTACTGCCCATTGTGGTTTGAAATGTTTATCATCTATTAATACCAAATCTACTTCTCCTTCTTTTCGTCCTTCTTTCCAACGGGCATACGTAAGATTTAGTTTTTCTCGGTGCATCCACTGGGCTAAAATGGCAGTTTCTACCATATTGCCCATCTCTTCATCACTTTCTTTGATAGGAGAAAAAAGAGCCGTACGCAAAGAAGGATTGGTAAGATATACTTTAAAACTCGTAATTCTTTTGAGTTTTTTAGCATTGATATCTACTTTATTGAGTACTTTTATCAAGAAAGCAGCTTCTAAATATTCTAAGTACTTTTTGAGCATTTCTTTATTAATACCACTTTCTTTAGCCATTTTTTCATAAGAAAACTCATTTCCTGTGTTATAAGCGATATAACTAAAGAAACGATTTAATTCTTGTACATCTTTAATGCCATATAAGCTGGGTAAATCTCTCAAAAGCACCTTGTCTACAATATCATTTTTGATATATCTTCCCATATCTTGTTGTATTTTCTCAGAGAATACCACTTCAGGATAACCGCCAAAGTTTAGATATTGTATAAATTCATTATTCAATTCGTTTATATGTGGGCTTATCCAATAGGGGATTTCTTTACCATTATAAACAATATTTTGCTTTTGCATTAGATTTTCTTTCCCTTTCAAATGTATAAACTCTTGGAAAGTAAGGGGTGGAAGCATAAAATCAGTAAATCTACCTGCGCCACTTTCTGTACTATGCCATTTAAGGGCAGCGGCAGCTGAACCTGACACCACAAACTTAGTATCAGGATAACTATCTACTAATACTTTTAGGTGGCGTTCCCAGTCTTTTAGATATTGTATTTCATCAAAGAATACATAAGTACCTTTTAGATGAGTATTTCCTACCGCTTCTTGGCACATATCAAAAATGTCTTGTAACCCTAAATTGATATAGATAGGGTTATCTATTCCTATGAAGAATATTTTTTGTGCATCTACACCTTCATTGATGAGCTGCGCTATTGTGTGATACATCATCACTGTTTTGCCTACACGACGAGGTCCCATTAGTACTACGGCTCTGCGAATATCTTGTTCCGTAACAAAAGGATAAAACAAATCAAGATATAATCTACGAGGCATACTCTCGTAAGTATCAGGTATTTTGCTGTTTATCCACCAAGGGTTCTCGTATTGCAAACGCGCTATTATTTTTTCAGTTGGAATAAGTCCTGAATGTTTCATCGTAAATGATTTTTCGGCAAAGATAGTAAAAATAAACCTGATAGCAAAGGTTTATTTTTACATTTTTGTAGAAATAAGCTGTTTTTTGCTAATTTAAAAGTTTATTTTTACATAGTAAGTTTTCGTTTGTATTTGTGTGGTGGTGAATAATTTAGTACCTTTGCCGTCTAATACTGAAAAACCGAATGAATCTTTTTATCTATATAATTGCTTATCCTATTGTCTGGTTAGTGTCGCGTATGCCTTTTAGGCTGCTCT
>CALFOY010000067.1 GCA_937919265.1 uncultured Capnocytophaga sp.
TATTGATATAAACAAAACGAAATGAAAGTTAGAGCATCAATTAAAAAAAGAAGTTCTGAGTGCATTATAGTACGCAGAAAAGGACGATTGTACGTAATTAACAAGAAAAATCCTAAATTTAAACAACGACAAGGATAATTATGGCACGAATTGCAGGTATTGACTTACCAAAAAACAAGAGAGGGGTTATTGGTTTAACCTACATTTTTGGTATCGGAAAAAGTAGAGCTAAAGAAATTTTAGGCAGAGCTCAAGTAAACGAAGACACTAAAGTAAGCGAGTGGAATGATGACGAAATCAGTCGTATTCGCGAGGTAGTTGCGTCTTATAAAATTGAGGGAGAGTTGCGCTCGGAAGTACAACTAAACATCAAACGTTTGATGGATATTGGTTGCTACCGTGGTATTCGCCACCGTAATGGTTTGCCACTACGTGGACAGAAAACAAAGAATAACTCTCGCACAAGGAAAGGTAAAAGGAAAACTGTGGCTAATAAGAAAAAAGCAACTAAATAATAAGTAGTTAAGTATGGCAAAACAAAATGCAAAACAAAATGCAAAGGTCTCTAAAAAGAGAAAAGTAATCGTAGAGACAGTAGGCGAGGCACACGTTTCAGCTACTTTTAACAATGTGATTGTTTCTCTTACAAATAAGAAAGGAGACGTTATCGCTTGGTCATCAGCTGGTAAAATGGGCTTTAGAGGCTCAAAGAAAAACACGCCTTATGCAGCCCAAGTAGCAGCAGAAGATGCTGCAAAAGTAGCTTTCGATGCGGGTCTTAAGAAAGTAAAAGTATACGTGAAAGGACCTGGTAATGGTAGAGAATCTGCTATCAGAACTATTCATAATGCAGGTATAGAAGTAACAGAAATTATAGATGTTACTCCGCTTCCACACAACGGATGCCGCCCACCAAAGAAACGTAGAGTATAATTTCGTTTTTAACACTAATAACAAACAAAGAAAGGTTATTAATTATCGAAGGAATGCCTTAATTCATAATCACCTTTCAGTTAAATAATAAAAAATGGCAAGATATACAGGACCAAAGACAAAAATAGCTCGTAAATTTGGCGAAGCTATCTTTAAAGAAGATAAATCTTTTGAAAGGAAAAATTATCCTCCTGGACAGCACGGTGTAGCACGCCGCAGAGCAAAACGCTCAGAATATGCTATCCAGCTTCAAGAAAAGCAAAAAGCAAAATATACTTATGGAATTCTTGAAAAACAATTCCATAATTTGTATGAAAAAGCGAAGAGGAGTAGACACGTAACAGGTGAAGTACTTTTGCAATTATGCGAATCACGCCTTGATAACGTAGTATATCGTATGGGTATCGCTCCTACTCGTAGCGCAGCACGCCAGTTGGTATCGCACAGACACATAACCCTAAACGGAGAGATTGTAAATATTCCGTCATATTCACTTAAACCAGGGGATGTAGTAGGCGTACGCGAAAAATCAAAATCTTTAACAGTAATTGAGAATTCATTGGCTGCATCAAGTAAAGTATACGAATGGCTTACTTGGAACCCAGAGAAATTAGAAGGTACTTTCGTAGCCGTACCACAAAGAATTCAGATTCCTGAAAATATTAAAGAACAGTTAATCGTAGAGTTGTACTCTAAATAATAAATAAAAGACAGCAGTCAAATTATGGCATTATTTAACTTTCAAAAACCAGATAAAGTTATAATGATTGAATCATCGGATTTCGAGGGGCGATTTGAGTTTCGCCCTTTGGAACCCGGATATGGTTTAACTATTGGTAACGCATTACGCAGGGTGATGCTTTCTTCATTAGAAGGTTTCGCTATTACTTCTGTGAAATTTGATAAAGTAGAACACGAATTTTCTACTATATCAGGTGTCAGGGAAGATGTTACTGAAATCATTCTGAACTTGAAACAAGTGCGTTTCAAACGTCAAGTGGAAGATGTAGAAGAAGAAACCGCTACTATTAGCGTTTCTGGTAAAAAACAATTGACTGCCGGTGATTTTCAAAAGACCCTTTCAGGTTTCCAAATTCTGAATCCAGACCTTGTGATTTGTAATATGGAAACGACTGCTTCTTTCTCGATGACAATTACTATAGAAAAAGGTCGTGGTTATGTGTCGGCAGAGGAGAATGCGAAACCTAACGCAGCTATAGGAGTTATCGCTACAGATTCGATATTTACTCCTGTAAAAAACGTTAAATACTCTATTGAAAATTATCGTGTTGAACAAAAAACAGACTACGAGAAATTAGTCTTTGAAATAAAAACAGATGGTTCAATCCATCCAAAATTTGCTCTTACTGAAGCAGCTAAGACTCTGATACATCACTTTATGTTGTTCTCTGATGAGAGAATAACCTTAGAAGCCGATGAGGTAGCTCAAACAGATGCATACGATGAAGAGTCGCTACATATGAGACAGCTATTGAAAACGAAGCTAATAGATATGGATTTATCTGTTAGAGCACTTAACTGCTTAAAAGCAGCTGAAGTAGAAACTCTTGGAGACTTGGTTTCGTTTAACAAAGCAGACCTTATGAAGTTTAGAAACTTTGGTAAAAAATCTTTGATAGAATTAGATGAATTAGTAGCTAACAAAGGTTTAGTATTTGGTATGGATATATCAAAATACAAATTAGATAAAGATTAACTCGCTCTTGAATTATTTTAATTAAGGAAAAATGAGACACGGAAATAAAATTAATCATTTAGGAAGAAAAACCGCTCATAGAACATCAATGCTTGCTAATATGGCTTGCTCATTGATTGAGCATAAACGCATCAACACTACGTTGGCTAAGGCAAAAGCTCTTAAGATATTTGTAGAGCCTCTTGTGACAAAATCAAAAAATGATACTACTCACAACCGCCGTGTAGCTTTTAGTAAGCTACATAACAAATACGCTGTAACAGAGCTTTTTAAAGAAGTAGCTACTAAAGTAGGCAATCGCCCAGGAGGGTATACCCGTATTATCAAATTGGGTAACCGTTTAGGAGATAATGCTGAAATGGCATTGATTGAGTTTGTAGATTATAACACTACTTATAACACAGCAAAAGTAGCTAAGAAGAAAACTACTCGTCGTGGTAGAAAGAAAGCTGCCACTGAAGAAGTTGCTCAGCCTGCACAGGCTACAGAAGCTGCTGCTGAATAATATAAAGTTGCAATAAAAGAAAAGGCTGCCTTGATAAAAGGTAGCCTTTTTTATTGCTAATTATTTTGTTTTTTCAGATTATGGACAAGGTTGTAACAGTATGAAACAACTATTTGTGGGATATTAATTTTCGCAATATCTTTATCACAAATTTATGAAGAATCTCCTAGATTATCCGATAATAGTACCTGCAATAGTTGCTGATAGCAATGATGCTAAGGTGCCGCCTAAAACTGCTTTTAGACCGAATTCTGAAAGGGTTTTGCGTTGGTTAGGAGCAAGTGCCCCAATACCTCCTATTTGGATACCTATAGAGGCAAAATT
>CALFOY010000068.1 GCA_937919265.1 uncultured Capnocytophaga sp.
CAGTACAATTTAAAAAATGAAAAAATAGAAGGAAGAACAATATTCTTTCAAGATGATGGAAAAGAAATATTTGGAGGGAAAGAAATCTATAAGTATGATGATAAAGGCAATTTGATTGAACAAATTGGCTACTCTTCTAACGGAGATGAAACTACGAGAAGTCTTTTTGTCTACGATCAAAAAAATAATAAAGTAGAAGAGGCTTCTTATAAACAAAACACTTTGGAAGAAAAACGATTTTTCAAGTATAATAATCAAAATAGAAAAATAAAAGAGTTAGTTAATCTACCCAATTCTAAATATGAGTTGGTATTTTATTTTCAATATGATAATAATGGAAATGAGTTGAGTTCTGAGGGTGTGCTTAATATGAACTTAGAAAATAGAATTCTTAGAAAAGATTCCTATAAGTATATTTATGATGATAAAGGGAATTGGACAGAGAAAATTATCTATGAAAATGGCATAGCTAAGTTTATCACAAAAAGAATTTTTGAATATTACTAAAAAACACACTTATGAAACTAATATTTTTTTTGTTGAGCTTCATGGCTTTGGTAGCTTGTGAGAGCAAAAGTAGTAAAACTGACTGGGATAAACAGAATTTAAAAGGCAAGGTGAAATCCATAAAAGAAACACCTTATGAAGCTATAGGATATTCAGGTGAATATCACAAGGGAAATTTAGCTCCAAGAGGCTTTGCTAATAATGAATTCTCTTTTGACAAGACAGGAAAATTACTTAAAGAAATTTCCTATAATAAAAATGGGGGAGTGTCTAATATTTATACTTATAATTATGATAGTAAAGGATTGTTATTAAGCAAAGACACTTATGACAGCAAAGGAAAATTCGAAGAAAAATCAGTTTATAAACATGATTTCCAAGGTAATATAACAGAAGAAAACTTATATAATACTAATGGAAAATTAAAATCCAATAATTATTATATCTATAGATATGATGAAAAAGGAAATCAAGTAGAACGTTATGTATTCGTTTATGGAACAGATGAGGAAGGTAATTTTTCCTTTGATGAAAATGGCACTGCGAAAATTGAAATCATCTATAAAGAAGAAAATTCGTATGACCAAAAAGGAAATAAAATAAAAAGCACAATTCAAGATCTCATTTTTGGTAAGACAGAAATTTCCTATGAGTATGATAATAGTGGCAACTTAGTTAGAAAAATTGAAGCAGGGGGAGTATTGGACGGAAAAGAAAACATAACTTGTAAATACAAGTTTGACAGTAAAGGCAATTGGATAGAAATGACTAAAACAATAACATCTCAAGGGCACAGTAAAAATTTAATCATAGAACGAAATATAGAATACTATTAGCAATGAAAAGAATAATCTTACTCCTCGCAATATTTTTAACTTTGGTTGCTTGTAATCAAAGAAAGAGTTATTACAATGATGATAGCTCTGAAAGCTATGAAGAAAGCACTTTCTATAAGGAGGAAGAAGAATATCCTGATGGTACTTACGAAGCTGAAGTAAAAGTTTACAATCCTGATACAGGACACGAAGCTACTTATACATTAGACGTAGAAGTAGAAGACGGCGAGCTTACCAAAATATATTGGAATAATGGTGGATGGTTAGACGATAGCCATTTCTCTCCTGTAGATATCAGTGATGGTTCAGCCTCATTTGAGGATGATAGAGGTCGTGAATACAAAGTTGAACTCAATTAAATTCTACTCTAATGAAAAACCTCCTTCTCATCATCACTTTATTTACTTCCTTATCTCTCTTTTCACAAGTGAGAAAAGAAGTAGAAAATGGTATTTGGGTAACCTTCCCTAAAAATCCACAGTATAGTATAGCACAGGGGGCACGACAATATATTGCTCAAACAGATAATGCAGTCTGTATGGTGCAGAGTATAGATCTACCACAATGTTCTCAGTACTTAGTAGCTGAAAGAAATTTCTCAGAGGCTGAGAAAAAAGAAGTAGCAGATAGTTTTCTCAACAACTATACTCAAGGAGCAATGGCTTCCTCAGGCAATACTGCACAGGTAAGCCCTATCAAAAAAGGAACTCATTATGGTAGAAAAATAAGTTATTCTGCAATTAATCCTATAACGGGTGAAGAGTTACTAAACGCTGTAGTGTAGTGCTTTTTGTTCGTGCTAAGGTAGTCTCTATAGAATGTATTACAATAGATAACAGAGAGCAAGCTATTGCTGAGATGAACCTTTTTTAAATTCTATTACAGCTAAATAAAGCTATCTTTATTCTCAAAAAAGCTACCTGTGAGGTAGCTTTTTTCTCTCTTTAGTACAAGCTCGCAGTTTGTATTTTTCTTTTTAAAGTTGCTTTTACAACCTTATTCCATTAAGAGACAACTATTTGCTTAAGAACAAAAATAGCTACAATTTTGCAGCCTAAAAAACATGTTCTTTGATATTTTGTTTATATGGTATCGCTCAGGTTTTTAAAACAAAAAAAGAGCAACTCATTTCTGAATTGCTCTTTTTATAAGAAGGCGGCGACATACTCTCCCACTTGCGTAGTACCATC
>CALFOY010000069.1 GCA_937919265.1 uncultured Capnocytophaga sp.
GTATTTAGATTGTATATTTTGTCAATTATACGCATTTTATATATATTTACCTTTTAATTTTTATTTTTATACTGAAAAATATTTAAATACATTTAGTTTTATTAATAAATGTTATCTATTTTTTAATATTTTTTCTTCAGATAGAGCACCTCCTGCTTTATTATTTTCATAAAAATAAAAAATATCATTATTATATGCAAAAAATATTATCTATTATATTCTTTTTAGGCTTTTCCTTTACTTTTTATGGACAAGAAACTTTATTTTTAAAGTTAGAAGATGTAAATAAACAACCTTTAAGTGAAGCCATTATTCATTTCTTAGGGAAACATTACATAAGTGATGAAAAGGGAAATGTAACAATAACCAATCTTTCAAAAGGAAATTATCCTATAAAAATAACCTATTTAGGGTTTTATGACTATGAAGGAACTATTAGTATTCCTTCTAAAAATCCTTATATTATAGTTATGAAGGAGGAAATTAACCAATTGGAAGGCACTACTGTTTCTGCTATAAAAAACGGAATGTTACCCAAAATTACTACTTGCTATACTGTTATAAAAAAGAAACAATTAGAAAGTAAATTGGGTGATGAACTAGCGAAAGTACTCACTTCTGTTAATGGTGTGTCTATGATACAAACAGGGGCTACTATTGCTAAACCTGTTATTCATGGTTTGCATAGTAACCGTATTTTGATACTAAATAACGATGTTCGGCAAGAAGGGCAACAATGGGGCGCAGACCATGCACCTGAAATAGACCCCTCTATGGCAGACCTTATTACAGTTGTTAAAGGAGCAAATGCTATTCGATATGGTTCTGATGCTTTAGGCGGAGTTGTTCTTATTTCTCCTAATAAACTTCCCTATGGTGACGGATTACACGGAAGAATTTCGCCTTCTTTCGCTTCAAATGGTAGAAAAATGGCTACTTCTGTAAAAATAGAAAGTTCAGTACCAAATTTACACGATTGGGCTTGGCGCATACAAGGAAGTGTCAAACGTTCTGGAGATATTAGCACAGCTGAATATCTACTTAATAATACAGCCGCACAAGAAGCTAATTTTTCAATAGCAACGGGTGTACAAAAGGAAAAAGGTACTGCTGAAATCTTTTATAGTCGTTATCAAACTGAAAATAGTGTCTTTTTGGGAGCTCATATTGGTAATTTGGATGATTTATTAGGGCGATTTGAAATAGGAAGACCTCTTACTACTTATCCTTTTTCTTATCAAATTAATGCTCCAAAACAAAAAGTGATTCACCATTTGTTGAAGGCTAAAGCTTTTTATTTAGTCCCTTTTGGAGGCAAAATAACAGCTCAATATGCTTTTCAGAAAGATATTAGACAAGAATTTAATGTCAGACGAATGGACAGAACTCGTATTCCTGCCTTAAATATGGAACTTTCGACTCATTCACTTGATGTTTTTTGGGAAAATAAACATAACAATTGGAATAGCCAAATTGGACTAAGTTTTAATCAGCAAAATAATTATAATCAACCAGGTACAGGAGTTGTTCCTGTCATTCCTAATTACACTTCTTATAGTTATGGATTTTTTGGTATCGAACGATATGAACATAATAATTGGCTATTTGAAGCAGGATTAAGGTATGATTTTAAATATCTAAATGCTGACGGATATGATATGTATTCTCAACGTTATGGAGGAAAACATAATTTTCATAACGTAACTTATTCAATTGGAGGATATTGGAATGAAAATAAGCCTTTTAATATAAAAAGTAATATTGGTTTGGCTTGGAGAGCCCCTCACGTTAATGAACTGTATAGCAGCGGGTTGCACCACGGAGCTGGAACTTATGATTTAGGTGATGAGTCTCTAAAAGCAGAAACAGGTATTAAATGGCTTACTTCATTTGAATACAAAAAAAATATATTGAATTTTCATTTAGATTTGTATCTTCAACTTATCAAAAATTATATTTATGATTACCCAACAGGAGAAACTCAAATATTATTCTCTGGGGTGTATCCTATTTTTCAATATACACAAGCTGATGCGTTTTTTCGTGGAGCTGATTTTGATACTAAAATACAATTAAATAATAATTTTGAATATACTTTAAAAACTTCAATTGTATTTGCTAATGAATTGAAAACCAAAAGGTATTTTCCTTTCATTCCGGCACCTCGTTTTTCTCAATCATTAGAATATAATATTTATCCAGATAATTTTTTTGAAAGTTTTCAAGCTAGTATTGGGCATACTTTTGTAGCGAAACAAACACGATTTGAGCCTTCTCAAGAATTGGTAAACACCACGCCAGAAGCTTATCATTTATTTGAGGCTTCAATAGGTGGAACTATCAAAATTAATAATACAAAAATGTTAAATATCAGGCTTTCTTCTGAAAATATTTTTAATACTTTGTACAAAGAATACACAAATCGTTTTCGTTATTATGCTCACGATTTAGGAAGAAATATACATTTACGATTAAATTATACTTTTTAATGCCTTTTTCCTAAAATATTTAGCTAAAAAACTTTTATAAAACAATAATAATTACATTTTTTTAAAATTAATAATACATTTTTATTT
>CALFOY010000070.1 GCA_937919265.1 uncultured Capnocytophaga sp.
TACGAGATCTAGTACGGTCTCGTGGGCTCGGAGATGTGTATAAGAGACAGTGTTTACCTTGTGTTGTGTTTTGTGAAAAAGCAAATAAAGGAAAAATAAAGAATAATAAAAATTTTATCATAAATTAATATATTAATAATTTAGTCTTTCATTTGATTGACTTGTTTTATCACATTATATAAAGAACAAAAAACGCCAAAAAGAGACAGCCCTACTACCCCGAAAGGTGCAATAGAGGGGAATTTTTGTTCAATCCAAATTCCTGCAAAGGTACAAAAGGCAATAATTACTGCCATTTGTATTCCTAATTGAGAAAATTTAGCCCAATTATTTAGATTTTTCTTCTTTTCTTTGAGGCTCATTTATAGGAGTTTCTTTAGAAATATTTCCTCCCATAGAACATTTAACATTAAATATAGCACCTGGTTCTATGGCAAGTTTTTCAGCCTGTACTTCACCTTCAATAATTGCAGTAGATTTCAAACTAAGGGTATTTTTTACGAATAATGTTCCTCGTATAGTTCCCTCTACATCCGCATTAGTACAGATGACCTTTCCTGATACAATTCCTGTTTTTCCTACAACAAGTCTACCTACGGTTTGTATTGTACCCTCAATTTCTCCATCAATACGAAAATCTGATTGAGAATGAACTTCTCCTTTAATTTTGGTTTCACCTACAATGCGGTTGCTTCCTGCTACTGAATTTTCTGCCATAGTTTTTTTATTTTCTTTGTTAAACATAAATAATAATTTTAGTGATATTCATTTTTATTTTTATAGATTTGAATGATATTATAATTTTCAGAAGAAATTATAAAAAATTCTTTAAAGATATTAATATTTGGTTCAATTTTATTTTTATTTTTTATTTTTTTGAGCTTTCTATATTCTTCTTGTTGATAATTGTTTATATTTTTAATAAAATTTTCAGCTTGCTGTTTTGTGAAAAATCCATGAATAACTAGCCATTTTTGAGAACTATCATAAACATCATTTGTTATTTTTAAATAAGCCATTCCGTTTTCATCTATCCAGAAATTTAATTTCTCTAACTTCTGATTATCAATAGGTTGAGAAATAATTTTCCAAGAACTAGCTTCTTCATCAGTTACAAATTTAGGTTTTTCTTTATCTACAGAAAGCGCTTTTAATACTCCTGATACATAAGTAGCTTGTTTAGTATTTGGGTATTCTTTGGCTATTTTTTCTAATTCTGAGATATATGTTTGGATGCCTTGTAGCCTTCCTAATGCTTTGGCTTTCAGTATTTCCCAATCAGGAGCTTGTGGGCTTGCTTTATATTGGGTACGCATTTGGTCTATTTCAGAAATTACATCCTCAAATCTTTGATTTTCAAATAATTCTTCTAAGTAAGATAATTTATTTTCTAAATCTTTTTCACTACTTGCTTTTGTACCAGATATAATTTTTGAATATTCAGATTCTGGATACTTTTGTTTCAAGTTTTCCTTATATTGTAAGGCTATTGAAGGATTTTTTTCCTCGTTAATTTTATATAATTGATATAAAGTTTTTTCTATAAGTTCTTGATTTTCTAAGGATAATAAAATTCTTTCTAATCGAGAAGAAGCTAATTTATCATCTTTGAATTTTTCCCAATATAGAACACCTAATTGATATAAAGCGCTTTCTCGCTCAGTTTCAAGAGATTTTAATTCAGATAAAGAAGGTAATTTTTCTATAAAATCTTGTGGTGTAGCGTGTGGTTTTTCAATAGAATCCATTTCTTTTTGTGAAGAAATTTTTGCTATTGTCACATTAGACCAACGCCAATTATCTGTAAGAGGCCGATTTCCGTAATGGCTTTCAAAATATTGTTTTCCATAAGCAATAGTCTGAGGAGAATAGAAATAGAAAATATTTTTAGGTATTTCTATTTTTTCGTGGCTATTTTTTCCAAAATTTGTAATCTTAAATTCTTCTTTTTTCTCTAATTTTTCTAAAGAATCAATATATTTTTTAAAGAAAGCGACTTTCTCATTTTCATTCATTTTTACAATTTTGGAAATACTATCTACATTATGTACAATATTCTCATACTCAGTTATTTTGGCTAAATTATCTCTTTTACGACGAATATATAAATAATCAAGTGTATTTTCAGGAATATAAACTAAAGTACTATCATAATGCTGATATGCCATAGGATATTTTTTTCCTGAAAAATACAATTCAGCTAAATGCTCGTGGCTCTGTTTTTTTAAACCATTATTAGCTTTATTTTCCTTTAATGAACGAATAAAATATTGGATAGCGTGCTTATTTTGTTTTTCTTTTTCAAAAAAAGTAGCATATTGAAAATAAATAATATCCAAATAATTTTTATGCTCATATAATTTCTCCATTTTATGTAAAAGTTTTACATATTTTTGTTTTTCTTCTTGTGTAAGAGATTGATTACGAGCTTTTCCTGTTTGAGCTTCTAGCCAAAGCCTACGAGGAATATTCCAATTTAGTTGAGTTACTTTATCAAAATATATGTTGGCGGAATCTTTTTCTCCTATTTTTTCATATAATTGCCCAACAATAAAAAAATATCTTCCTTTTTGGTCTTTTTTTCGAGTTTGATTTCCAGCTGTTTTTAGAGCTAATATTGCGTTTTTATATTCTTTTAAATTAATAAAAGCCTGTCCCTTTACAGCTTGTAAATCGGCTTTTTCTTGTCGTTTTAGTTTTTTTTCTGATAAAATTTTGTTCAAATTCTGAATAGCTAATTGTTCTCTCCCTAGCTGAATATGAGTTTTTTCACGCCAAACAGCTGCATTATAGCGTTGGTTTGTTTCTCCATAATTTGTTAATAAATGATTAAAAGCCTCTAAAGCAGGGATAAAGCGTCCATTATAAAAACGAGCTTTACCTAAAAGCATATAAGCATCATCTATTTTACGATTTTTTTGTTTTCCATCAAAAACCATTGAATGTTTCTGTATCGCTTTTATAGCTTTTTCTTCAGCTCTAACAAAAAGAGGGTTTTCTTCACTATTAAGCATAATCTCCTCATCCATTGTGATAGGTTCTACATTCAATATATCATAATAGTTGTCAGTATATTTTTTTTCTATTTCTTTTTTACCCTCTTCAAAAGCTAAGTTACCGTTATACAATACATTATACATTGTAGGTATCATTTGAAACTGACGATTATAATAAGTGTCAGATTTGGTCGTACAATTAGAAAAAAACAATATAAAAAGTATCCTGACGTATTTTAAATATTTCATTCTCAAAAATAAAATTACAAGGTGCAAGTTAATACTTTTTTTTAAAAGTACAAATTTTATTTTTAATTATATTTTTAAACTCAGAAAAATAATTTTTTTAGTTAATTTTTTTACATTTTAATAATGTAATTCAATGTTAGTATAAAAGTAAAAGTAATATAA